>JAWLHF010000006.1:0-51434 GCA_041690515.1 Clostridiaceae bacterium
TTCGTTGGTGCCTTTGATGACGAAGTCAAGGATCTCATCCTTTTCAGATATTTCCGAAGCATCCATAAACTCGACCTTCAGTTCCACATTTTCAGCGAAGCCGATTTCCTTGAGCTTTGTCCTATCAGTCTCAGTAAGGCTTCTGTCCTGTATATCCTTCAGCAGACTTTCGGCCTGTTCCTTTGTCTTTAGAGCTGCAATCCTGTTGCCGTCTGCATATATATTACAAGCCTGAACCTGGAACTGGATACTTCTTGCCAAGGTCTCCACCAACTGCTCATCCCCTGTGATCTCCTTGTTGGATGCCCTTGACTTTTCATAAGTCACTTCACCATCGAAGGATATTTCCGAATCAGCAAGCTCCTGATATCTCTGCTTCAATGCAGTTAATGCACTTTCAACAGACTTGCGGTTCCTGACCTTACATATTTCATTTCCGTTCACCTTGACAACATATGCTCTCCCGGAGAATACTACGAAAATTGAGGTGAAGACCAGCAATGCAATTAGGCTGCAGACTATAGCAAATCTTTTCTTATCTACAATACGTCTTGAAAATGTATTCTTATTTGATGAATCAACACCAATACTAACAATCTTCTTACTGCATCCATTGATAAATTCCTTTGCCTTATAAACCCCACCGGAAAGCATGTTCTTACACCGTTCTGCTGCTTCCTTCAACTTGCTTAGCTCCATCTATTCGCCTCCTTAAGCAGTTATTACGGTTGTTAAACATCTGCACGTGTTATATTTTACAATAAAAGCAGCCATAATTCAAATATTTATGTTTACAACCATATTCTGACACATTAAGTAAAACCGCTATACTTATTAATATTCAAAGTTGTCTTTTTTATACCGATTTTTTTGTACAAGCCTTCTTCCAATATCGACTTGTTCTGTCATGGAAATCACTTGGAGTTTCTGCAAATATCCTTACTTTTCACCAGAGTATTACAGTTTTCTACAAAACATCATTTCAGTTGTATACCATAAATTTTACAATTTGGAAAAATTTAATTCGCCTAAAATGGTTCTTATGCAAAAAACCCTCGTAAAACACAGAAGTTAAGAATTATGTAAAGCTAATGCGAAAAAAAGATATGCTTTCCAGGTGATTTTAAAAATGTCATATGTGGTATAATTATGATATATTGGCATTATTGCCGGAGAAGTATAAATACTGCCAGATCCTATAGGGTTTCCGCCCTTTGGAGGTGCAGAAAGAAGGAAAATGTTTCGCACTATTTGGAGTCAATGAAAAATGTTTAGTGTGATACATTAAGATGACATATATAGACTGGGAGTGTATGATAATGAATCTTTTTAGGATAAAAACCAATAATGAAGACCTTGGGCAAACCCTGGTGGAAAACCTTTTTATCAGTCACTATATGCCTTTTGCACCGGCTAATCATGTCAAGGTTTATCTTCTTGGACTAAGGTATTCACAGAGCTATGTAAATAATATGCTTTCCACTGATACTATTGCCAAGACTCTCGGGGTTTCCTGCGATGAAGTCAATACTGCATGGAAATATTGGTCTGAGCAGGGAATAATAAAGCTTTATCCCTATAACCATACAGGAGCAGACGATGGTTTTACAGTAGAATTTCTCTCTATAAAGGAGATCATACTGAACATAAAGGAAAAAAAGGACTCCACTGGCAAGTATAGCCCGGAACGTATTGTCTCTGCCAGAGGCAACCAAGACATCAGAGATATGTTTGACTGCTTCCGAAAGCTGTTCGGAAGAGAATTGTCTCCAAATGAGCTTTTCGTATTCCTTGATTGGATGGATGATTACAATTTTCCACCGGATGTTATTAAGCTATTGGTGGAAGATTGCATATCAAGAGACAAGAAAGATATGCCGTATCTTAAACAGGTTGCTAAGAACTGGTTTGATGCTGGGATAGATTCTGTTGACAAAGCTGTACAGTATAATTTGCGACATAAGGAAAAATGGCAGAAATACAACAAGGTGCTCAGCTTCTTAAGGCTTGGCCGGCAGCCGACTTCTGCAGAGGAGGAGATGCTTTGGAAATGGTTCTATACCTTTGAGTATGGCGAGGATGTCATCCTGAAAGCTTGTGAACAGACCTCCAAAACCTTAAAACCCTCCTTCAACTATATAGACAAGATATTGAGCGAATGGCGGGATAAGGGGCTTTCTACACTGCAGGAGGTTGAAGCCTACCTGGTGAAGACTCCAAAAGAAGAGAAAAAGACGTCAAAGCAGCAGAAACCGTCCTTTAACAATTTTACTAACCGTACATACGATGCAAAAGCGCTTGAAGAAGCATGGCTGAAGAAAAGCAGGGGTGAGTTGAGTGAATAATGCGAAAGAGATCTTAAATCAATATAGAACGATACAGAAAAAAAACAAGGAAGAGACACGGCACCGCAGACAAATTCTCTACAGTAAACTGCCAAGACTGAAGGAAATAGAAGATGAGATGGTAAGGTTGAGTATTGAAATCACAAGGGCAATACTGAATAAGTCACAAGAAGCCTCCCTTCTTCTGACCCAACTGAAAAGCAGACAACTGGACTTGAAAGCAGAGCGGGCCGAAATACTTTCTGCCAACAAGTACCCTATTGATTATCTTGATGACATATATGAATGCAAATTATGCAAGGATACAGGTTTTGTTGAATATGAAAAATGCAGCTGCTATAAGCAAAAGGAGATCTATCTGAATTATGAGCAATCATATCTGGGTCCTATACTCCACAAAGAGAATTTTGAACAGTTCAGATGGGATTACTATTCAAAGGAACCTGATGAAAGCGGGCGGTCTCCGCTGAAAAATATGCAGGATATATATAAGAAGTGCATTAATTTTGTTGAAAACTTCGATAATCATGATATAAACCTGTTCTTCATAGGCAGCCCGGGACTTGGTAAGACCTTTCTGTGCAACTCAATTGCCAAGGACTTACTTGATAAGGGCAGAAGCGTTATTTATAAGACAGTGCCTGATCTTATTGATTCCATGAGAAAATACAAATTTGATTTTAACAATGAAGAAAGCAATATGCCTTATCTGAATGATATATACAACTGTGACCTTCTTATTATGGATGACCTGGGGACAGAGCTTTCCACGCAATTCTCCAATCAGGTCATATACAACATCCTTAACAAGAGGATAATCAATAATAAGAAAATGGTTATATCCACAAACTTAAGTATCATTGATTTTCAAAATACCTATTCTGAGAGAATCGTATCAAGAATTATTGGGAATTTTGATGCCTGTAAGTTTGCAGGCAGAGACATAAGACTTATGATGCATAATATAATTTGATGCATAATAGCAGCAGCTTTGTACTATCCTAACATATGATAATAAAAATTCTGCCTTGAGGAGGTTTTTCCTTTTGGAAATCAAAAATGTAAGCGATAGCATAGTGTTCAATGATAAGACCTTTACAAAACGAATACTGTTTGCCACCGATGACGTCTTGAGCTTTGTACTCAATATGAAAAGAGGCCATGTGCTTCCTGTACATAAGCATGAGAATACTTCCCTGGTGATGATCGTACTTTCGGGAAGTGGGGAGATTCAGATAAACCAAGAGGTGGAAAAACTGACGAAGGGTTCTGTAGTATATGCCAAAGGAGAAGATGACTTCAGCATTCCATCTGTGACTGAGGATATGACAATATATGTGACCATAAGTCCCAATCCCACAAATCAATTATATTCAAAAGAAATTGGTTAGATAAAAAAATCATCTTCTACAGAAGATGATTTTTCCAGTTATTAAACCAAACGTATACAGAATTGGGGACATGCAGCCACACAATATCCGCACTGCAGACACTTCTTGGGATCAATACAGGCCTTACCTGTAGTATCAAAGGCGAGGGCTCCGCTATGACATGCTTCGATGCAGCTGCCGCAGCCTGCACACATACTTTTCACTATTAAAAGGTTTTTGTTGTTATTTGTGGTTATGATATCCTCCAAGTGCTGCTCACCATTAAAGTATGCAATATTATATCTGACTTCCTCTTTGCTGACCATCCCAATTGCAATAGGATAATTGCCACCCAGGTTCATTGCATATTCCAAGCTTCCGGCATAATCCCCTATCATAGTACCTCCGCCGATAACCTTCATAAGATATATTCCTTTTCCCTTTTCATAGCAGCCAGCGATTGCCTTCTCCATATCATGCTGATCGCCATCTAAAATACCGCGGCCAATTTTGTTTAAGAGGGGAAATACTACATCAATATCCTCTCTCGCTGCAGCAGCTTCTACTGTTTTTACGCTATGAGTCGATATTCCCACGGCTTTTATCACACCTTTTGTCTTATATTCCTGAAGGCATTCCAATGCACCTTTTCGTTTTTCAAATACATCCTTCTGCGCCCTTGCAGCATGTAGATGAAAAATATCTATGTACTCCACTCCCATGGCAAATAAAGCTTCCAGTATGGCTTTTTCCATTCCCTCGTAGTCATCTGCTGCTGACTTCGAAGCAATCACAGGTTTTTTATCTGTTTTCTCCAAGGCTTTCTTTATATAAGGATATGTACGATACATTTGGGCTGTATCAATAAAGTCAATTCCGCTTTCCAGCGCATAAGCTATGACTTCACTGCCTTCTTCCACACTGAGGTTTTTCTGCAGAGGACCTAAAGGCAAAGCGCCGAAGCAGAGCTTTGTCACCTCGATGCCCGTATTCCCCAGAACAACTCTTTCCAAAATATCTACCCCCAAGCTATGATCTTTATACCATTAATTATATCATAATTAATATACATATGAAAAAAACACTGCAATCTCTTGCAGTGTTTATGTCGTTAATGGAGCTGGTGATGGGACTTGAACCCGCAACCTGCTGATTACAAGTCAGCTGCTCTGCCAGTTGAGCTACACCAGCTAATTTAAATGTTATGGCGACCCAGAACGGGCTCGAACCGTCGACCTCCAGCGTGACAGGCTGGCATTCTAACCAACTGAACTACTGGGCCATGTTTGTCTTCTTCAATTGACAAGTGTTATTATATCTAAAATGAATTCCCTTGTCAATTAGTAAGTTTTGCTTTTTTTCTCCACTGATACGCAGCTTTATTGATGAAGCTGTTATGGAAAAATGGTGGGCACAACAGGGATCGAACCTGTGACCCCCTGCTTGTAAGGCAGGTGCTCTCCCAGCTGAGCTATGCGCCCGTAAATGGTGACCCATAGGGGACTCGAACCCCTGTTACCGCCGTGAAAGGGCGGTGTCTTAACCGCTTGACCAATGGGCCATATAGATGGTGACTCACCGGAGAATCGAACTCCGGACACCATGATTAAAAGTCATGTGCTCTACCGACTGAGCTAGTGAGTCACGATGTGAGCAATTTTTGCGGCTCACATTTATACATTCTACAATGTTCAAGGCATTTTGTCAACGCCTTTTTTGAATTTCAATAATTTCCCTAAGGTTTTCTAAAATTCATCTATTACTATTGTCTGATTTCTCTTAGGTCCGACTGAAAGTAGAGAGATTTTGGTCCCGCAAAGTTCCTCTATTCTTTCCAAATATCTAAGCAGAGTTGTTGGCAGTTTGTTATATTCAGTGATATGGCTTACGTCTCCCCAGCCTTCGAATTCTTCATATATTGGCTGACACTTATCCAAGTCCTCCAGACTTGCAGGGAACTCTCTTATTATCTTATCACCCAGTTTATAACCAACACACATTTTTATGGTCGGAATGTCCGCCAAAGTATCAAGCTTAGTGACTGCAATACCTGTGAGCCCGCTTATTCTTGCTGCATACCTGACTATTACAGCATCAAACCATCCGCATCTTCTGGGTCTTCCTGTAACAGTACCAAACTCATTACCCTTTTTCCTTATCATCTCGCCTGTCTCGTCATTGAGTTCTGTTGGAAATGGACCTTTTCCCACTCTGGTGGTATATGCCTTTACAACTCCCACAGCTTTGCCTATAAGTGCAGGGCCTACACCAGCACCTATGCAGACTCCTCCGGCAACCGGATGTGATGAGGTGACATATGGGTATGTTCCAAAATCCAAATCAAGCAGTGTTCCTTGCGCCCCCTCAAAAAGGACATTCTTGCCGGCTTTGATTGAATTATGGACAAGCACAGATGTATCCTCAACAAAAGGTCTTATCTGCTCTGCATAATCCAGATATTTTGCAAGCATTTCATCATAAGAGTAGCCCTCGAAATCATATATCTTCTTCAGATATGCGTTTTTGCTCTCCAGGTTGATTTTGAGCTTATCTGCAAAGACATCTTTTTTCATAAGATCACACACTCTTATGCCTATTCGCTCTGTTTTATCCATGTAGCAGGGACCTATCCCTTTTCTGGTAGTACCCAGGTCATTGCTTCCCCTTTTCTGCTCTGAAAGCTCGTCGATTTTTTTGTGATACGGGAAAATAAGATGAGCCCTGTCGCTTATCCTTAGGTTTGACGTATTGATGCCTCTACTCTCAAGACCTCTTATCTCTCCCAGAAATGCCTCAGGATCAAGTACAACGCCATTGCCGATTATACATAGCTTATTGGCATACAGTATTCCTGAGGGTATAAGCTGAAGCTTATATACTTCATTACCGACCTCTACCGTATGTCCTGCATTATTTCCTCCTTGATACCTTACTACCACGTCTGCTTTTTCAGCAAGATAGTCAGTGAGCTTTCCCTTTCCTTCGTCCCCCCATTGGGCTCCCACAATTACTAACGATGACATATATAACACCTCTTCTATTATTTTCTTTGGATTTTTATTAGTTATTATTGTATCTGTCACCCAGCAGCCGCGCTACATACACTCCACTGGCCGATGCCTGTGACAACGAATGTGTGACTCCTGAGCTGTCCCCCAGTATATACAAACCTTTAACTGATGTTTCAAGATTATGGTCCACTTCAACCTGGGAATTATAGAACTTTACCTCGACACCATACAGCAAGGTGTCTTCGTTTGCTGTTCCCGGTGCAATTTTATCCAAAGCGTATATCATTTCTATGATATCATCAAGCTGCCTCTTGGGAATGACAAGGCTCAAATCACCTGATGTAGCATTCAGCGTCGGCCGCAGGAAGCTCTTTTCCATTCTTCTGTCACTGGACCTGCGTCCCTTTACCAAATCTCCAAAACGCTGCACCAGCACTCCACCGCCAAGCATATTACTAAGCCTTGCTATGGATTCTCCATACTCATTACTGTTCTTAAATGGCTCTGTAAACCTATTGGAAACAAGCAGCGCAAAATTTGTATT
This sequence comes from Clostridiaceae bacterium, assembly GCA_041690515.1. Taxonomy (GTDB): domain Bacteria; phylum Bacillota; class Clostridia; order Lutisporales; family Lutisporaceae; genus BRH-c25. The sequence continues at coordinate 7,271 of JAWLHF010000006.1, forward strand.
TTCAGTGTGATACTTGGGATCTGAATAGCTATGCCCATTCACTGTTACAATCCCGTTGGTATTCTCCGTTACTACCTCCCCATGAGGATTCATGCAAAAGGTTCTGACAAGGTCATTATACTTCTCTGTCCTATAAACTATTTTGCTTTCATACACCTGGCTGGTTATATGCTCAAATATTGCAGCAGGGAGTTCAACACGGACACCTATGTCCACTCTGTTGCTTTCTGTTTTTATCCCCATTTTCTCACATAATCCGGATATCCACTTTGAGCCTGATCGTCCGGTAGCCAGGATCAAATGATCGCATAAATACGTCCCTTTGTCCGTTATTACTGAGAATTCCTCTCTCTGCTTCTCTATATCTGACACTTCAGTATTAAAAATTATATCAATTTTGTCTTTAAGATATTCGTACAAATTGTTCAATATCACCTGGTTCCTGTCTGTACCCAGATGCCGTACCTTTGCATCCAGCAAATGAAGGTCGTACCTCAATGCCTTTGTCCTTAGATCATTGTTTTCTGTAGAATACAGCTTTGCATCTGCACCACCCATTTTACAATTGACCTCGTCAACATAATACATAAGATCAAGAGCTTCATTTCTGCCTACATATTTATACAACTCTCCGCCAAAGTTATTGGTTATGTTGTATTTTCCATCGGACATACTGCCTGCTCCGCCAAAACCATTCATGATACTGCATGTTGGACAGTTAATACATGATTTTATTTTTTTATTGTCTATAGGGCATGTTCTTTTTCTGAGTTCATTGCCCTTCTCCAGCATTGCAACCTTTATGTCCTTATTGACTTGCATAAGCTCATAGGCTGCAAATATACCGCTTGCCCCTGCGCCTACTATTATAATATCATATTTATTCACGTCATCGACCTCCATCCTTCAGAGCAATGTAAGCTGTGTATAACTCACTATATTTATAACATTCCTTTGCATTTCAACGAGGTGGAATATATGCTCTCTGGCTGTTAAAAAATTTGAACCATCCGGTTACTGGCGTGGAGCATATCTTTTTACTACGTTATAAATGCATTTTTATCCTAACAGAATATACATTTTTAGTCAATATAGCATAACTTTATTAAATGCTGTGCATTCCTTACAGTTTTGTCTTCTAATAACATAATATCCTTACTTGAGGTTTGAATTTAACATTCTTATTATATGAAGTTTGAACAATAAATATGGAATATAAAAACTAATTTTTATGTGAACTCTTGTATAATATGTTAACTTTGTAACTTTATGGCGAATATACTCAAGTATATTCCTGAGTTAAGATAGAAATTTCAGAAAATTCTGATTCACATTATCCACATTATCCACAGAGATATGCACATATGTTCGATAGTATGTACAAACCCACTTTTCCCAGTATCTATACCATTATGCATAGAAATAAGACTGTCTTTATGTCAATTATATATCTATGTTATTCACAGTATCCCCAGGTTATCCACAGGTGGAAGTCAATCCTCCAATATCAAAAAACAGGAGCCTTCTACAAAATACTGCGAAGACTCCCATAAAACAACAAGAAATTTATAATTATGTTAATTAATTTGCTGCAATGAATTTTTCTTTATTAACAAATTTAGTGAATTGTCCCAGCCATACAAGCTCAACGTTTCCGGTAGGGCCATTTCTCTGCTTGGCTATAATAACCTCTCCGATGTTCTTTTTTTCTGAATCGGGATGGTAATACTCGTCTCTGTAAAGAAACATTACAACGTCTGCATCCTGCTCTATAGCCCCTGACTCTCTAAGGTCAGAGAGTATCGGTCTATGGTCGGCTCTCATTTCAGGTGCACGGGAAAGCTGTGAAAGGGATACTACCGGAACATTGATCTCCCTTGCCAAAGCCTTTAGTGATCTGGATATCTCAGATATTTCCTGCTGTCTGCTATCTGAATTGCCTTTGCCCTGCATAAGCTGCAGATAGTCTATTACTATAAGTCCCAGGTTGTGCTCCAGCTTGAGCCTTCTGCATTTTGCCCTCATTTCAGTTATTGAAATCGCTGGTGTATCATCTATAAATATCGGTGCCTCTGATAGCGGTCCCATTGCTCTGGCAAGCTTTACCCATTCGTCTTCGTTTATATCACCTATCCTTAAACGATGAGCATCTATTAGGGCTTCAGCACACAGCAGCCTCTGGGTAAGCTGTTCTTTTGACATTTCAAGACTAAATATGGCAGTTGTTACTTTTTCACGAACTGCAGCATGTTGGACTATATTCATCATAAAGGAAGACTTCCCCATGGAAGGTCTTGCAGCAACAAGCACCAGATCCGACTTCTGAAGTCCGGAAAGCATTGCATCCAAGTCATTGAATCCAGTAGGTACTCCTGTAATCCTACCTTTATTGAGATACAATTCCTCTATCTTGTCAAAATTTGTGTTGAGTATATTCTTCACATGTGTAAAACCTTGAGTTGATCTGTTCAAAGAAATATTGAAAATACCCTTTTCCGCATCATCTATTATTTCCCCTATGTCCTCAGATGCCTCATAGCTCTTTGAAATTATCTCACTGGATGACTTTATGAGCTTCCTAAGTAAAGACTTATCCTCAATGATTTTTGCATAGTACTTGACATTGTGGGTAGTCGGAACCGCATCCATAAGGTTTGTGAGGAACGTAACTCCCCCCACTGCATCCAGCGTATTCCTTGTTTTGAGTTTTTCAGTAAGGGTGATAAGGTCCACTGGTTCACCCTTATCATATATTTCCACAATCGCCTCAAATATCTCCTTGTGGGCTTCTCTGTAGAAATCCGCTCCGCTTATCAGTTCGGTAGCAGCAGATATTGCTTCCTTATCAAGAAGCATTGCTCCCAGTACTGATTGCTCTGCCTCTACACTATGGGGTGGTATTCTTTGTATCATTTCGCTCAATTTCATACACTCCCGAATGTTCCGCAATAAACATCTTCCATTGAATACATATAGTGCGAAACGTTTTCATTGCTATATAATCAGCATTATTTTTATTTGATAACACAAACCAAGACTCTTCGGCTGATTCTGCCCAAGGAAGTCTACATCAAGATATTTGGGTATTTTACTCCTCAAACATAAACCTTATCACTTCTTGAATATTGCCTGCAGCAATTACGTTTATTCCATCAATTTCCTTGACTTCATCCTTGTTCTCTTCTGGGATTATGACATTTAAAAAGCCCGCTCTCTTGGCTCCCAGCACCTTTTCTACAACTCCTCCGACTGCTTTTATACAGCCTCTTAAAGAGATTTCCCCGGTGATACACGTATCTTGTCTTGCAGGCTTCTCCATGACTGCTGAATATACAAGGCAGGTTATGGCAGCCCCTGCAGAAGGACCGTCGACTTTTCCGCCTCCAACACAGTTCACATGTATGTCAAATTGATTCATGTTCTTTCCGGTTATTCTCCTGATAACTGAAAGAGCGTTGAATAATGAGTCCTTTGTCATACTTCCAGCTGTCTCATTGAATCTCACACTTCCGGCTTCGTCATCCCTTACGAAGCAAACCGCCTCTAATTCTATGACATTGCCAATAAACCCATTTACTCCAAGGCCGTTGATACGCCCTATCTCCTTCGTGCCCAGGGCTTTCTTCTTATTTATTGGCACAAATCTGCCTTTTCTTACTACTTCTTTTATATTATCAATTGATATTTCAACATTTTTTTCTTTACTTATGTCACTTATAACGCTGCTATAACAATCCGCCAGTATGTTTACAGCCTTTCTTGCTTCATAGGTGTAGCTGCTTATTAAAGATGCCCCTTCCTTACTTATATCAACTTCCAGCTTGTCCGCCGCACTCATGACTATTTCTGTTATATCATTACTGCTGAGAGGATTGAAGAAGACCTCTGCACAGCGTGAGCGAAGCGCAGGATTTATCTCTTCCGGTGATCTGGTTGTAGCACCTATAAGCACAAAATCCGCCGGTGCCCCCTCCTCAAAAAGCATTTTTATATAACGGGGTATGTTCTCATTGCTGATATCATAGTAAGATGAATCAAACCTGACCTTCTTGTCCTCAAGTACTTTAAGCAGCTTGTTCTGAAACATGACATCCAATTCGCCTATCTCATCTATGAAAAGCACTCCTCCATGGGCTTCTGTAACCAAACCCGGTTTTGGTTCAGGCACTCCCATCTCCGCAAGCTCTTTGTTCGCTCCCTGAAAAATAGGGTCATGCACGGAACCCAGTAAAGGATTTATTGACTCTCTGGGATCCCATCTGAGAGTAGTCGCATCTACCTCCACAAATTTTGCTTTACTGCTGAAGGGAGTGTGTTTTTTTCCTTTGGCTATTTCCAGAGCAAGTCTTGCTGCTGTTGTTTTGCCTACTCCCGGAGGTCCATAAAGTATAACATGCTGTGGAAATGGTGAGGCTATCTTGGATATCAAAGCCGATACCGAATTTTGCTGTCCAATGATTTCCTCCTGTTTCCGGGGTCTCATGACATCCATTATTGATTTTGAGAGTCTTATCTGTTTCATTCGCTCCAAATCAGCATATTTTTTAAGGGTAGAAGCATTTTCCAAACCTGTATGCTTCTTTATCACCTGAAGCTTCATTTCATTCAGATACTCTTTTTCTCTTGTTTCCATTCGCTTGACAACTTCCCGCTTTATGCCTTCTTCAATATATCTTTTGGCTGCAGCGTCAGAAAGCTTGTCCTTAATATCTTCAATCAGATGCTCCAGTTTATCCTCTACAACTTCCTCGGTTTTCATTTTGCCGGATACTATTTCATGCAATATGTAAACCTTCTGTCTGCTGTCTGTGACATCATCCAGTCTTTTTGTCTTCTCACTGGAGTACAATTTCTTAGTAAAATCAACAAGTACGTCTATTGATGCATCTTTGCTGTGTATACTGCTATGACTATGACCCACCATTAATACCCCTTCCCGGAATTATTCTTCAATTACCTTTACATTGACTTTGGCAGATACCTCCGGATATACCTTTATTTCAACCTCATATGTCCCTAAAGCCTTAATAGCTTCGTGAAGTACCACCTTCTTTTTATCCACTGCTATTTTATGCTGTGCCTTTATAGCATCAGCCACGTCCTTACCCGTTATGGATCCGAACAGCTTGCCGTTCTCTCCAGCTTTTGTCTTGAAGCATATTTCTATTTTCTTTAATTTATCGGCAAGTTCCTTTGCTGCTTTCAGCTCCATTTCCTTTTTATTTCTTTCAGAGCTTTTCTTATCCTCCAACTCTTTGAGTCTACCTGCAGTAGCCTCTACCGCAAGCTTTCTCGGAAACAGGAAGTTCCTTGCGTAGCCATCGCTGGCATTGACAAGCTCCCCTTTCTTTCCTAGATCCTTCACATCCTGTAATAATACAACCTTCATCTATCTTTCACCTTCCTTAAGATATTCCTCTATTGCATTTTTCAACATGCCTATGGCTTCTTTCATAGTTATGCCGGAAAGCTGTGCTCCTGCAACAGTCAGATGACCGCCTCCGCCTAGCTTTTCCAGTACCACCTGCACATTAATATCCCCAAGGGACCTTCCGCTTATGAATATGTCATCATTAATATTTGATAACACAAAGGAAGCATTGATACCTTTTATATTTAGCAGTTCATCCGCTGCCTGGGCAGCTACCAGAGCTGGGCTCTCAGCATTATCAGGTATTGTGGAAATTGCTATATTGCTCTTGAACATCTGAGCTGCCTTTACTACTTCAGCCCTTGTCAGGAATGTTTCCATATCATCCTGGAACAACTGTCTTGTCAAGGTAGTATCTGCACCCATCTTTCTCAGATATGATGCAGCCTCAAAAGTCCTAACCCCTGTCTGGAAAGAAAAGTTCTTGGTATCTATAAATATCCCCGCCAATAATGCCTCTGCTTCTATCTGCTTTATCTTTGGCTTTTCAAACATATACTGCAGCAACTCTGTCACAAGCTCGCTGGTAGATGATGCATAAGGCTCTATATAAGTAATGACAGCATCCTCAATAAATTCGGTGCCTCTTCTGTGATGATCTATGATAGCTATTTTTTCAGCCTTTTCAACTAGCTGTTTCTGTTCTGTAAAAGCTGGTCTATGCACATCAACGACTACCAGAAGAGTGTTCTTTTCACATTTCATCAGGGCTTCCTGCGGACTGATGAAGACGTTTTCATACTCCTCATCCTCCTGAAGCTCTGCCCATAGGTTAGCTATGCCTGCATTCACCTTGCTGAGCACTATATTCACTTCTTTGTTCAGGCTTTTGCAGCACCTGTATATTCCCAAAGCCGAACCCAAACAGTCAAGATCGGGCATTTCATGTCCCAATATCAGTACGTCATCTGACTGCTCCATAAGCTGTCTCAACGCATAGGCTATTACTCTTGCCTTAACTCTTGTCCTCTTCTCAACAGCCTTTGTCTTACCTCCGTAGAAGGAAAGCTTCTCATTATCCTTGACAACGGCCTGGTCTCCGCCTCGGCCTAAAGCAATATCCATAGCACTCATGCCGAATTTCTGAAGCTCCGCATGGTTTTTTCCATTAACTCCTACACCTATACTTAGAGTCATTGGAATCCTGTTTCCTGAATTGATCTCCCTTATGCTGTCCAGTATGTCGAACCGCTTCTCCTCAACGGCAGTCAACTGCTTGCTGTTCAAATTGAGCATGTATTCTGCATTGGAATATTTGAAAATCGAAGCATTGTTCAAAGCCGCCCATGCATTTATCCTCCTGTCTACTTCTGCAACCAGTGCAGGCCTTGAGGCTTCTTCAGTCTCTTTAAGCACTTCTTCAATATTATCAAGCTGAAGAACGACAGTCACAGTCTTCTCTTCGTTGTACTTGTTCTTCAAAGCAATAAAGTCTGTTTTATCAACGAGATACATTATTATTATATTCTTCTCTTCGCCATTCTCATTTGGATTTATCAGATTGCAGTGTATATCGTAATATCTGTCTTTTATGTTTATGTTCTTGAATTCATCCATTCCATTCTTAAGTATCCTTCCTATATCTACCCCGCTGACATAGGATGAAAGCTTCTTGTCAAGTATGTATTCCCCTTGGAATATATACGAAAAAAGCATGTTGTACCAATTAATTATTCCCTGGTCATCAATTATGACCAATGGGAAGGGGAGGTTCAGTATGGCATTCTTGGTTGCAGTATCTACATTCTCAGACAGATTTTCTATATATAATCTGAGTTCTTCCTTTTTTCTGTTTGCAGCTTGAAGGTTGTGATATATAAGATATCCCAGGAGCAAAGCTCCCGCAACCCCCAAAAGTATATTATAGTAACCGATTATTATGACCGCTATGGCAATTATCCAAAGGGATATGCTCACATCTGGCCCCCAGATACTAGAAAATTTTCGCATTTTCATCTTACACCTCCAATGCGATTATCAGACTCCAGTTTTCTTAAGTTAAGAACCAAATCTGCAATCCCTACATAGGTCATAAGCTGCATGAAAACAAGAATAATAACTGCTGTGATTATATTTCTCAAACCTTTCGGAATGCCGGACTTATCTGCATAAATCTTTGCATAATATACAAATACTGATGCTCCAATAACTGAAAAAACTAGCATAATTATAGTTGATATGTTTACTGCAATAGCCGTAAATCCCGGAAGCTGTAAATATGATGCTGCTACTGTCAAGATCATGGCTCCAAGCATAATGTAGGAGTATGGTTCTTTCAGCCTCCACCTTGAAAATTCATCAATATCAGGTATCACATGTCCTATTCTCTTAAGAATTATTCCGGTAAGCTTATAATCTATAAATGAGGACATAACTCCCGATATTACCAATGCGGTAGGAAATACAGTCTTCATTATCTGCAGGTTTTGTTCCAGCAAATCCTTCATTTTCTGCAGCTCAATTTCCGCAACACCAAACTGTCTGTACATAGCCAAAACCTTATCCATGCTCTGATCAAATGTGACAAAAATGTCTGTCATGAACTTTGCTGCATCGATACCGGCTGCTCTTAATGATAGTAATAACTCGCCAATCATGGTAAACGATAATACTATCCCGCATAAAAACACTATTACAAGTGGATTCACTTTCCTGCCTATCATATATCCCATGAGTATCCCCGGAAGGCCAAAGCCAACCAAAAGTCCCAAACCAACCAAGGGGTGCGTCAACAGGGACACTATAAGTCCTGCAGACATTGCAGACAATATACTTGCTTTTAGTCCGTTCCTATATCCTACTATTATGACCGGCACAGGCCAAACCATGGCAAGTATTCCAAGATACTGGGTATAGTAATATAGTATTCCCAAAAGTGCAGTTACTCCTGCAAATATAGCCCCTTCCACCAGTGCTTTTGTTTGTATTCTTTCCATGTCGTACCTCTAGCTCTTCTTCTTATTCAGGTATTCTCCCAGGTCAGACAAATCCCCGTACCATTTTTCTGTCTCGTGCTCTTCCAACATACCGATTCTTATTTTTTCTAATATCTTCGAATCAATCAAAGAGTATGATATCCCAAGTCTCTTGCCGAGCAGATATGTAACCAGTACAAGATTTGCAAGTATATCCTGGATTACATCCTGCCCTACCTTGGTGCCTTTTAACAAATTCTGATACAGTGATGCAACTGTTGTCAAAAGCTCGCTTTTTAAGAACTCAATAACCCTGATGTTCTTTGTAATGTCTGTTTCCTGATTCAACAAGTCAATCCCCCCATCACATTTCAATTTGGTCTATTATAAGTATTATAATCCTTATATTTTGAAAATTTAGTCAAATCCTGCTTAAGGAGTCTTTTTTATATTACCACATTAAACCAAGGTAGACAACAAATCAAAATACTCTGCAGAGCTTGGAACAACTGGCTAAATTGACCATAAACCCTTCATCTGAAAACGGCTTAATTCTGTTCTAATATTCGACAATTTTCTTATAATACCTTCCCAAATATCCTTTTAAATATTGGAATTAGCGGGTTAAGCCATATTTTTTACTATAAATTCTCTATTAAGAGATTCCATTGTTGTGCACTCAGTAAAGAAAAAAACAAAAACCCGGGGGTAATAAATACCTCCGAGTTTTGATACTTCAATTAATCTGTAGTGTATGGCAGGAAAGCTATGTTTCTAGCTCTCTTTATTGCTATTGTAAGCTGTCTCTGGTGCTTTGCACAGTTACCTGATATTCTTCTTGGAATTATCTTTCCTCTTTCAGAGATATATCTTCTCAGCTTATTTACATCTTTGTAATCTATAGATTCAACTTTATCGATACAAAAGTTACATACTTTTTTCTTTGGTTTTCTCATTTTTCCGCCGCCGGTTCTTTCACCGCCACGTCTATTCATCCTTTTCCCTCCTTACTGTTAAAATGGAAGATCGTCCTCTTCTTCTGCAGGGTGGAAATCACTATAATCCTCTGATCCGCCGAAATTTCCCTGACCCTTTGAATCAGAGCCTCTATCTAGGAAGTCAACTTCATCTGCTATCACTTCAGTGGCATAATGCCTCTTGCCTTCCTGGTCGTCCCAGCTTCTTGTCTGAATTCTACCTGAAACGGCAACAAGCCTACCCTTTGTTATAAACTTTCCACAGTTCTCCGCTGATTTTCCGAAAACTATTATCGGAATAAAGTCAGCAGTAGGTTGACCTTCTCTCTTGAAAGTTCGGTCAACTGCAATAGTGAATTTAGCTATAGGTGTTTGATTATCTGCTGTATACCTGACTTCAGGATCTTTTGTTAATCTGCCCACCAGGGCTACTTTATTCAACATAATCACACCGCCTAAATTTTTCTTCTGTTTATTCTTCTATTCTAATTACCATGTGTCTCAGGATGTCCTCAGTGATACCGAATACTCTTTCCAGTTCCTTCGGTACAGACTGATCTGCCTTGTATTTCATATACACATAGAAGCCTTCACCGATATCGTCTATAAGATAAGCGAGCTTTCTCTTACCCCATTCATCTATAGATTCGATTTCACCGTTTGCTTCAATAATAGCTTTGAATTTTTCTTCAAGAGCTTTTATTCCTTCTTCTTCAACGGTTGGTCTAACTATGTATATAGTTTCATACCTGTTCATAAAATTCACCTCCTCCCCACGGACTGACGGCCCTATCTAAGTATGATAGAGCGAGGATATTTACGCAATTATTAATTATAGCACTCTAGTAAGATTTAATCAACTGTTATGTTCATTATTTTCTTCAGGAGCTGCACTTTTTATCACTTTTTTTACAGACTTCTCAAACTTCGGCCTTGGAAGCATCACTATCCTGCTGCAACCCAAGCATTTAATCTTAAAATCCGCTCCTATCCTTATGACTTCCCATTGGTTACTTCCGCAGGGGTGCTGTTTTTTTGTTTCTACAACATCACCTAGATTGAATTGTTTCGGATAATACATGGATAACCTCCTCCATCTAATCCAGAATGGTCAGCTTCTTTCTTATTGATAATTACCCTCCTGAGATTCGATCTCTTTATCCCTTTTTCTAAAAGGACCTAAAAACTATCTAAAACTCATACTAACCTATATTGATCACTTTACCTGCAGTGTTCATTTTTTCTATAATAGAATACATATTTCCTACTATCCCTGCTTTAAGCTTCTCCTTCAGATGATAAAAATCCAGGCAGGTTCCGCAGCTAATTATTTCAGTTCCTGCGGCTTCCAGGTTCTTTATATTTTCCAATACTTCAGATCCTTCAGCTGTCAGCTTCACCCCACTGTTAAGAAACATCACTGCCTTTGGAAGAGGTTTGGCTTCTGTAAGTGCATAGATGTAGCTTTTCATAAGTACCTTCCCCAGCTCTTCATCCCCTTGGCCCAGTTTATCAGTTGTAATAACTATTACTATACTGTCTTTCTTTTCTTCCAACCTTTGATCCGTTGGAGCTTTAGTTATCTTTATATAATGGCAGCCGTTCTCATCGGATATTTCATAACCATAATTAAGATTTACCGCGAGGCGGGTGATGTTCTCTTTTGCAGTTATATTATCAACTATTGCAATAACTTCACCTTCCTGCATTTCTTCAAGAGCCTTTTTGGTCAATATAACAGGCTGTGGGCAGAGAAGCCCTCTAGCATCAATTTCTTTCATTTTTTCTCCTCCAAATTCTAATTATCTTGGTTAATTAGAATTATAGCACTATTTAAAAGAAGTAGGAAAGTATAAATTGTCGTGCAAATCTCTTTCCCTGCAAGAATTTAGAAAGACATCTTTTTTTAATATACACTAAATATAAGTTTTTTATTTTTTCTGATACAAATATGCCGTAAATTGAGTATATAAATATAAGTCATACATTCCAGTATATTAATATATTTTAAATATATATTCTAATATTTAAGTATAATCATATAATAAATTAAGATATTTAATAATCATATTGACTTTATTAATGTTTAAGCTATAATTAGCATTAAGAGTAAATATTGGTGTGTATTAAATATGAAGTAAAATCTTTCTTTCGGTTATAAGAATAGCTGTCACAGCTACTGCTCGCATCATGCCCTTGGGTGAGGACTTATAACTGAAAACAAACAGGAGGTGGAAATATGAAACGGGAAATTATGGGGCAGTGCCCAATATGCAGTGGAACTGTGGAAATTACAGAAGTATACTGCAATTCTTGCAAGAGCACTATTAAAGGACATTTCAAACCATGTAAGTTCTGTACATTATCCCAGGAGCATAAAGAGTTTGCTGAGATATTCATAAAAAACAGAGGAAGTATAAAAGAGATAGAAAGAGAATTAGGTATATCCTATCCAACGGTTAAGGGTAAGCTTGATTCGCTCATTACTGCATTAGGCTATAAGAATCAAAACTCAAATAACAATGACAAGAAGGAAGTACTTGAAAGACTCTATAAAGGTGAGATTACCTCTGAGGAGGCAGTCAGACTGCTAAGTGAATAGTAAGGAGGATATGGTCATGGAAGAAAAATTACTTATACTTAAGATGCTTGAAGAAGGAAAGATAACAACTGATGATGCCGTGAAGCTGCTGGAAGCTTTAGAGAAAGGAAGCCCAAACACATCTCAGTCAGGATCAAAATTAAATGAACTGAGGGATGACCTCTCAGCAAAGCTAAATGAGATGAAACTGGATGAGAAATTGAATAAATTCGGAGAGAAAGCTTCAAAGCTCGCAGAGTCCTTAGGGGAAAAAGCAGGCAAACTGGCAGGACAGCTGGGTGATAATCTCAACTCAGAGAAGATAGGTAATAATACTGAGAAGTTCACCGAGGAATTTACAAAAAGGCTGGAAAGCTTAGGTCAGGATATTGCAGAATCAGCTTCAAAGTTTGCAGATACCTTTGCAAGTCAGTTTGGCAATATATTTGAAAACAGTATTGAAAAATATAAATACAGTGCCAATTATACGTACCCACTGGAGAAATGCACAGCCTTATATCTTAGGACAAGTAACTTCTCCATAAAGGTCAATCCTACAGATGCCAACGAAATAGCAATTAACGTATTCGTAAACTCCAACCTGCCGCAGCTTGTTATCGATGAATTTTTTAAGACAATAACAGATGCAGACTGCTACAGGTTGTCGACAGAATTCCCTGGCAGAACCTGGGGAAGGATCGAAATCCAACTTCCAAAAGGAATGGATATTGTAAGCATCTCTACAGACAATGCAAGATGTGAATTCAATGGTTTAGAAGCCAGACTTCTCTCTTGCAATACTACAAACGGGAAAGTAGTCTTATCGGGATGCATTGCTGAGGAGTTGGAGATACTGTCAGATAATGAGAAGGTGCTTCTTGATAAAGTAAATTCAAGAATAGCTAATATCAGAACCTCCAATTCAAAGATAGTAATAGACTCAAGCCAAATTGACAATATAGATGCAAAGACCAGTAATGCAGCAATTGTAGTAAATACTTCCCGCAAAGGCGATTCAATAAGCTCCTCCTATATCTTCAATACCTCCAATGGAAAGATAGATGTTGGACTTGTTGATTCGGAAGACTTTGAGCATATGGTCGATGCACATACTTCAATGGGCAGCATTGATGTCAGCCTGAAGAATCTGACTTACACAATGGACAAGAAGAGCATAGGAATGCAGAGTGAAGCGCAGATAAAAAGCGAAAACTATGACACCGCATCAAACAAGATAACAATAAAAGCAAATACTACAAATGCTGCAATAAGCATCGCCAATGTCTGATTGTGATTCAGTACTATAGAAAGAGGCAGAACATATACTCGATGTGTTCTGCCTCTTTATCAATTCCTTCTTCTTATATGATTCATCAGTATCAATACTCCTGCTCCTATCATCAGAATCGGCCATATGAAATTTCTATTCAAGTAGATAATATTCCAGGATATGATCTTGAAACTGAAGCCGTAGGAAAGTATGCCCGCTATAAACAGTATAGTCGCTGGTATTAATGGCCAGCCGGACTTTCCTATATATGCAATGAAGTATACAGCATAGAAAGCAAAGCCAAGAAGCAGGAATATGCTTGATGCGACATATCTGTCATTAAAGGCCTTCATTAGTATTATATATATCCCTATTGCCGGAAGTATGGTTCCGGGAAAAATGAAGCCCTGGATATTTCTTGAATAATATATGAATACGAACATGATTCCTATTACTATCAATAATATCTCAAATGATAAGTCCATACGAAGCAATCTGATATCACGTAAAACAGACATTGCTCCTATAGCTGTAAATATACTTCCAAAAATCACATAGGGCTGTTCCCTTTTATAGTAGTATCCACAGAGCAGACCTATTCCAATAAATACAGTCACAAGACTGCCTGTTCCTATGTTAAAATTCCTCAGGTACATTGATAGCCCAAGGAGAATCAAACCTATTCCTATTACTACGTTTTTTCTATTCATAACTTAACAACTCCTAAAGATACGTTTTTAGTCAGAAATCCTTAGATTTATACATTTCTGCTAATTCAAAAGATCAAGGGCTGCAGACCATATCCACCCAAGTATGAAATTATAAGTATGGAAGTACTTTGCCAGAGATGATGCTTCGATTGCACCCGTTATTCCGGAAAGAGGTTTCATGGCTGAGACAGGTGTTATTATCGTGAATATCAGCATAAGGACAAGGATGTTTTTTGCAGTGCCTACTATTGCCCCCCCTATACTATTTACCTCTCGAAGGCCGGGCACATTTACAATACCCACTAAAAGCCCTTCCGCTATTCCCAGTATAATCCTTGCTATAAGAAATATTGTAATTATTGATATTGCATTTATTATCAATACTGTTACAAAAGAATTCAGATCACTTGTAAAGCTGCTAGTGATGGAAAAAACAGTGCTCTCCCCGGTTGGGGCCAGTATCAGGTTTTTTACGAGAGCCTTATCAACCAGAAAACCTCTTATTTTTTCTTCCAACGGTGTGTTTTCTACCAAAAATACTGTTACTTCCCTATAATAAGTCTTAGCAACCATTATTGATACCAGCAGGCATACTATACTGGATAATGACGAAATAAGTCCCTTTCTTAGGCCTGTAACGGCACCAAGGGCGAGAATTGCAATTATTGCATAATCAATCCAATTCATAAGTGCCTCCCCAATTCTTTCATTTTATGTATTCCAACTGCTGTAGCCTTCTGCTTGACACTATGTATACCTTATTGTCATTAGTCATATATACACTATTGATATCCGTATTTGACTTATACCTGGCTGTTAGTTCTCCTTTAGAAGTAAGCACCAGCAGTTCATCATCATAGTAAATTATATAACTGTTTTTCATCGTATGTATACCCATGGGATCCTTTTCTATTTCCAGGCGACTTAATTCCTTCATATTTGCACCAAAACACACAGAGTATTTTCTGCCCTTATCATGTATAGCAATAGCTATTATATCATCATTCATTGCAATATGGCTTATATCCCCCTGGATCTCGACTCTATCCTTGAGGATCCCATCATTTTTATAGACATAGGCTATATTTTCTCCTATAGCAGTAATATCTTGGTTTTTACTGTAGTTTAGTTTTGATATTATCTCACTTTCAAAATTCTGCGCCCAGAGTATATCTCCTTTTAAATCATAGGTTATTATTTTGGATTTTATTGATTCACCGGATGTATCCAGAACAGAAATAGAAAAAGCATTTGTCCCGCTTGAAAAGGATAGTATATGGGATTTCTCAACTGATATCCCTGCTATCTTACTGCCTCCTTCGTTAAACACCTCAGCATGGCTTCCCGTCATCCCCTTATATTCTACTAAAAAACTGCCGTTATCTTCGGTAAACACATCTGCGATTTCATAACCAGCCTGATATGTCCATATCAGCTTTCCTTGAAGAGAACAATAACTGATATTATTTAAAGAATCTATTATTATGACACTATCCCCTGCTTCAGCAAGCCTTACTATTTTACCTGGCAGCTTCTGACTCCATGCTATATTTCCATCAGTGCTCTTCGCCCTCAGATTTTCTTCCTGAGCCTCTATAAGCAGATTCTGAACACAATACACCATGCTGCTGCTATTCGATACCGCCGCTGCCTCACCCTTAATTGCCAGCTTGCTTCTTCCCTCCATAAGGAAGGAGGATTGCGGAGCTGTCCTACTGTTTATATATAGCAGTAACGCAAGCATTATTATCACAGCCACTAGGAGAACAGGTATGACTTTTTTCTTCGATGTTGTGTTGCTCAAATTCAGCACCTCTCATAATATATACGAATAATCCAATAAAAAATACTCATTAGCTCTGTTTAAATTAAGGTAGAAATGTTTTAAACTAAGAAATTCCATAATTTTGCTCCATTGCGGCGCTCCCGCGCAGCAACCCGCAAAAGGGAATTTCTAAGTATAAAACAAGTCCGGGTAGAAATGTTTTTCAGTAAGAAATTCTATCGCTCCGCTGCTACAGCTGCCGCACGCGGCTCCTGTTTTGTGCTATTGCTTTAGTTGGTTTTTGAGTACAAAACAAAAATTATGGTAGAAATGTTTTTCAGTAAGAAATTCTATCGCTCCGCTGCTACAGCTGCCGCACGCGGCTCCTGTTTTGTGCTATTGCTTTAGTTGGTTTTTGAGTACAAAACAAAAATTATGGTAGAAATGTTTTTCAGTAAGAAATTCTATCGCTCCGCTGCTACAGCTGCCGCACGCGGCTCCCGCCGAGTGCTCTCGCTATAGAGAATTTCTAACTTCAAAACAATTCTTAGTTCTATTCCTTATCTTACTTTACTATTATAGAATAACACAATTATCAAAAAAATGCCTTTCTGACTGACTTGTTTATCTGCAGTCCTGAATTTACCCGGCAGATTTGGGTAATACTCTATATAAATATATTCGATATAAGTGCAAAAATTCTAGTATATTCACAATCTGAAAACCAATCTCATGTTGAATCGGCTATGAATCTTTTCTGACAGCCTATGAAAGACCGTGGGAGAAGCATTTGATGCTAGATTTTGAGCAGATGTGCAGCTCATGATTGTTTTTTATACAATGTAAGAATTTTCAATGTTACTTATATAATAAAGGAGTTAGGAATGTTGAAGGTTAAATTTGAGCGAACTGTTGATATTAATAAGCCCTATTCCTTTTCTTATTTCTGTAATTATTTTGAGGAATGTATGAGCAGGTTTTATGATGACAGTTACAGCGATATCGTAATTGTATGTATAGGAACTGACAGAGCAACCGGTGACTGCCTTGGCCCATTGATCGGATATAAAGTTAAGGATATGAAATACAATAATATCCATGTATTCGGTACTTTAGATGAACCGGTGCACGCAAAAAACTTGTGTGAATACATAGAACTTTTCAAGAAATACGAAAACCCCTTTATTATCGCCATTGATGCATGTCTTGGCAGACTTGAGAGAATCGGCTATGTGAATATAAAGGAAGGGCCTCTATCACCAGGCTCGGGAGTTAATAAAAATCTGCCTGCGATCGGTCATGTAAATATAACAGGTATTGTTAATGTCGGAGGCTTTATGGAGATCATGATACTTCAAAATACTAGGCTTAGCGTTGTCATGAACATGGCAAACCTTATAGCAAATGGCCTTAAGTATAATATGTGGAAGCTTAATAAGAAAACTGCTGTGCCTGATGTATCGACTGTACAAAGCCAAATCGCTTCTACCCTAAATGATAACCTATATATGAACAACGATTACGCAAGTTCTACTGAGTAGTAAGCCTTCTGTTCACTTATAATAATCGCAATCAAGCCTTTCATTGATTTCTTTCTGATCAAAGGTCACCTTTGTACTTCCTTTAAAGTTAAAAATAAAAGCGGATAGCCGCTTTTATTTTATATCTTCATATATATCACAAAATTCCTTATGCCTTAGCTTAAATATTTCAAGTATCTGCGGGTCGAAGTGCTGTGGCATAACTCTTCCATCCCCTTTTGTAATAATATCAAAGGCTTTTTTGTGTTCATATGCCGGTTTATATACCCGCTCTGTCCGCAATGCATCGTATATGTCTGCCATTGCTACTATCCTGCCTGATAAAGGGATCTCCTCTCCTGCTTTGTTAAAAGGATAGCCGGAACCATCGAATTTCTCATGATGGCTTATTGCAATTTCAGATGCCATCGCCAGCTGCGGAGAATCACCAATTATTCTAGCACCAAGAAGTGTATGGCTTTTCATGATACTAAATTCATCTGCAGTCAGCTTGCTTGGCTTTGTAAGTATCTCCTTGGGCACCGAAAGTTTTCCTACATCATGCATCTGGGCAGAAAACGCAATAGTATCGCTGTACTTGCTGCCAAGTCCCAGATTTTCTGCGATAAGCCTGGAATATGCATTTACCCTTTTAATGTGCATTCCTGTATCATCATCATTTACCTCAGATGCCCTGGAAAGCGCATTTACCGTGTAAATGAAAGCCGAGTTGACTTTATTCATCTGCTTGTAAATATTCTGAATCAGATTGTAGTTGATACACAGCTCCTTGACTATACCCGCATCAAACAATGAAACATCCTCGTCATAGTTAAGTCCAAATATTGCTGTGTCGGTAGTTATATATCCCGTAATATTTCTGATGCTCTTCAAGCTATCTTCCATTTTGAAAGAGAAAACGCCTTTAAAGCTTTTCAGCTCAGGACAATCCTGATTAGGAAAATTTGTATAAAAAGCATTTTCGAGTTCTTTTCCTATATTGAAAAGCTTTTCGAAATCTGATGAATCGATAGATTCGCTATATTTAACCATAGTGCCGCCGCCTAAATCATATATGTCTAGATCTGCCTCATCATCTACCATACCGGCAATCAATATATGCCTCGGTTTATTCACATCCTGTATATTGTTCATAAAAACGCACCTTATCAGATGTTCGATTGAATCGCAGTGACGGAGCTCGTTTCCTATAAGTTTCTTCAATAAGCTGTCTGTCTGACTGTTTATCAGGTCACTAATGGTATAGCTCTGCTTTATATCTGTATATTTGAACCTAAAATCTGCAAATATCTTTATTAAGCCTGTGATATTTGTACCTATGTCTGACTTGTGCATATAATATTCCATGGCAGCATCGGTATTGCTCATAATACTTCTGTCTTTTGAATGAATCGCCAGAACTGGTATGTAATTATCTCTCTCTGCCATTATTATGGACTTATATATATAGTATTCGTAATCATCCAGATCAACAATTATAGCAACAGGATTGAGCTTATCCACATAGGCCGTTAATTTTGCCAGATTAAACTGCTGCTGAATAACCTCATACTTATCCAATAAACTGATTATTTTACCGCAAACCTCTGTATCGTTAGAGAGCAAAAGAATACTATAGCTGGATTGCATATTATATTTCCTCCTTCAGGTGTTACTGCGATTATACTTCAATTCTTACATATAAATCAGAAAATATTTGTCCACTAAACTTCTCCTACCAAATGAATTCTACCAGAGCATTTAATTAATATCTATAATATTATACGAAATGCTTCTATTATCATATGTTTGTCATATTTTGATGATTTTTGTTTATTTACATAACTATATTATATGGTCGAGACATGTGATATTGCATTCTTCCCACGGCTCTTTGATTCATAAAGGCCTTTATCTGCTGCAGATATAAGCTCCTTTACCGTCTTCCCGTCATTAGGATAAGTGGCAATGCCTATGGATACAGTAAACTTCGGATCACTTGTCTCATTCACCTTGCTCTTGAATCTTTCTGCAACAAATTTACCTTCATTAAAGCCTAGATTGGGCAGCACTATAATGAACTCATCTCCTCCGTATCTTCCAATATAATCCACTTCTCTGATATTCCCTGATGCAATATTAGCCAGTGTCTTAAGACACATATCACCTGTAACGTGTCCAAGGGAGTCATTGATTGTTTTAAAATTATCTATATCAAACATCAATATGGTAAAGACTTCGCATTTTTTACTGTTTATAAGTTTTTCAATTAGATTTAGAATTGTAAACTTATTATATGCCTTAGTAAGCAAATCTGTCTTGGACATCTCCAGCAGCCTTTCATGAGACCGCTCAATTTCAAATACTCTTTTCCTGACTTCTCTGTTAAGGGAGTGTTCAATTGATTCTTTCAGTTTCTCTGATTCGTTTATCTTATCCATAAATGCTTTGTATGTGGTACTATAGAAGAAGTACATGAAGGCAATGAAAGCACTAATTTTTATTATCAACTTTAAACTCCCGATATGATCATGATTCCCAAAAAAACCCAGTAAGGTCCCCACTAACCACACAGAAAGAGGTACTATCAGTTTTTGATCGTATTTTATCTTCAGCACTTGCACTACAGATACTGTAATAAATACAGCAATCAAACCATTCCTTATGTTTAGAGGCAGTCCGTAATATATTAACAACTCAGACTTCATAGAATATATTGCTGTAACCAATGAGATCAACGCAATAGCAGCAGCTTTCAGATTGTGGTTCTTTACACTATAAGGATGAAGAAGAATCAGCATAATACCTGCCGACAGACAAAACTCAGCTAGTGACACAATCAAGTCAGCCTGGATATTTGGAGAGAAAACAAAAGCATAACTGCATATAAAAAAAGGAATAATGAAAACACTGCCCAGAAGTTTGAAGAGAGATGCCCTTTTGTTCATGCTTATAGCAAATATTGAATTGAATATTGAGGAACATAGTATTATAATGAAAGTTAATTTATCATATGTATCGGCGAATATCATTATATGCTCCCCCTTTCTAAGAACCTGGGTTTATAACACCGGAAGTATAACACAGGCATTTACTATATGATTTTCGCAAAGCAATGACTACAATCAGTACCTCGTGAAATGAAGGACAACTTTTATCCTTATTATATAATATCGTAATTAATTACATATAAGTTGAATATTTAACAATTTTCGTCTGTCTCTGTTGATTTTTATCAATTTATCCAGCTTGTTTTATACTATTATAGCATAATCCTGGTTATTATTTTGCTGTATTTGTCAAAAAATGTCCATTTTTCCTAATTACCTTTATCTTTTATAGAATAGGAGCAATAACATGAGTAAATTATTTGGGCTTATCGGGCAGAAGCTCTCACATAGCGTTTCTCCAAGGATACATGAACTCATTTTTGAAATCCTGGGAATATCAGCATCTTATCATTTGTTTGAGGTTGAAGAGTATAGGCTGGAAACCGCTATTGAAGGTTTGAAAGCAATAGGAGCTGTTGGTGTAAATATCACCATACCCTATAAAATCAAAATTATGGATTATATTGACAGACTTTCATCCGAAGCTGCCGAAATAGGGTCTGTAAACTGTATTATCTTCAACGAAAATGGCACTGTAGGCAATAACACTGACTACATGGGCTTCGGTATGTTATTAAAAAAGTATGGAATAGAGCCGGCAGGAGTAAATGCAACGATTCTTGGAAACGGTGGTGTTTCAAAAACAGCAACCCGATATCTTCTTGATAATAATGCAAAAGATATTACAGTTGTCACAAGAGGCAGCACCCAGAAAAACATACAGTGTAAGTATCAAAGCTCCGAACGTGTCTGCTTTATAAATTATGCTCAGCTTAAAGAAAGCTCATTGGGAGGTTTGATAATAAATTGTACTCCCTGTGGAATGTTCCCAAATATTGACGATTCCCCGGTTGATGCCACTGTTCTTAGCAATTTTCATACTGCAATTGATATGATATATAATCCTATTGAGACGAAATTTATTAGGCAGGCAAGGAATGCTGGACTTAAGACAGCGAACGGCTTGTATATGCTTGTCAGTCAAGCAGTTGCAGCACAGGAGATCTGGAACGACGTGAAGTTGAGTCAGTCTGAGACTGATATTATTTTTGAGAAGATTAGGTTATTTATGGCGTCCTCTGAGATGTAACCATCAAATAAGAGGACTGTATACCCTTTTCTCCAGTATACGTATGATATCCTCCATTGACTTGTTTGTTACATTCACCAACAAAGCACCATATGTCATGTCGCCGTTCACTGATGCGGATACTACCGAAGGAATATTGTTCACTTCATAGTATGGGTGTGTATCAACTTCCTTATATAGTACAGCATCGGCAACTCTGTTTTCCCCTATGTAAAATACTTCATTTCCTTTGTTCTCCAATTCATTCTTTATATGCTCCAAGCCTTTCTGTATCGCTATTTTCAATTAAAAACACCTCCATAGGTTACTTATAATATAATAGTATCCTATGAAGGTGCTTATTTTATTCCACAATTTTAACTAATTATTTTTCATTGAACCAATTTGTGTCCCCTTGATACTTCTGTTCAATACCATCTCTTCCTCAACAGAAAGCGGATATTTTGATGTACCTTTTGAAATCGGTTTGGCATATGTTATAGATTCATTTCTACCATATATGCTGGTTATTATAATACCGTCATTGAAATTATCCAGCATTGCAATCGAGAAACTAAGATCACTGCCGGTAT
This sequence comes from Clostridiaceae bacterium, assembly GCA_041690515.1. Lineage (GTDB taxonomy): Bacteria > Bacillota > Clostridia > Lutisporales > Lutisporaceae > BRH-c25. Next base: position 29,212 of record JAWLHF010000006.1, read on the forward strand.
CGCTAAAGGCATTGTACCTTATGATATTGCACTTTTGCATACATTTGTCCATTTGGTTCTTCACATTTACCAGATCTTCATTGATGATATTAACTCTTTCAATTGCAGCTTCAATATCGCCCATATGATCCATCAACATAGATTCAAAATTCTTACCCGAAGACCCTCTCATAAATTTCTTGTATTTTGAGTCTACATTACTAATTTTAACAGACAATACTACATTCCAGATAAGTGTAATTAATATCAGTGCTGTTAAGGATAGAATAATAATATTATTGTAATCTCTTAAAAAAGCCTCTAAAGTACTCATCTTCCACTCCCCTATATTTCCTCATTGATTTGTTCGATTGCTTCTAATGCCTTTTCTATTTGTTCTTTGGTGTTGAAATAACCAATACTAAACCTTACTGTACCCTGTTCAAGAGTTCCAATCGTACTGTGTGCCAGAGGTGAACAGTGCAAACCGGACCTGGTAGCTATATCGAAGGTCTGATCAAGTATATAACTTATATCTGAAGACCCTACATTCCCGACATTAATTGATACTACAGGAGCACGTCTATCCAAGTCATCGGTACCATATATTTTTACTTTTTTTATACTTTTCAGTCCTTCCAAGAACAATTTTGTAAGCTTCAACTCATGGCTTCGAATGTTACTGATTCCAATTTCATTGATGAAGTTGATTCCCGCACATAAGCCTGCAATACCCGGAGTATTATGAGTACCGCTTTCATAACGATCCGGCGTTATTTCAGGTTGATATAGGGATTCTGACTTACTGCCTGTTCCGCCTTCCTTGAGAGGTCTCAGCATAACTTTATCATCTATACATAAACCTCCGGTTCCCTGTGGCCCCATTAAGCTTTTATGCCCTGTAAAAGCCAGCATACTGATATTCATTTTTTTCATATTAATATCGTAAACTCCTGCTGTTTGTGAAGCATCTACCAGGAAGTCCAGCTCATAGTTCTTTGCTAAGGCTCCTATCTCTTCAATAGGAAGAATAGTTCCTATGACATTCGATGCATGGGTTGCTATAATAAGTTTCGTATCCTTTCTTATCTCCTTTTCTATCTGATCTATACTTATTTCTCCATTCTTACCACACTGAACAATAGACATTTCAACACCATACTCCTCAAGAGCCTTAAGAGGCCTCACCACAGAGTTGTGCTCCATGCTTGTGATTATAACGTGACCGCCTTTATATAAGCGTCCTTTAATGGCCAGGTTCAATGCTTCTGTTGCATTGTGTGTCAATATTATATTTTCCGCTGAATTGGCGGCAAACATCTCTGCCAACAAATCTCTTGCTTCAAGCAACACCCTTCCTGATTGCAGTGAAAGCTTGTGACCGCCTCTCCCTGGATTTGCACAATAATTCCTCATACAATCATCTACTGTTCTATATACAACCTCAGGTTTTGGAAATGAAGTTGCTGCATTATCAAAATATATCATTTTTGCTCCTTTGTTTCACGTGAAACATATTGTTATTTATAGTTACATACCGCTATTCAAAATAAACGGGGCGCATGCAATGCGCACCCTACATATATTCAGTAGGGAACGCATTGCATGCGTTCCGTTTGATATATTGCTGTACTCTAGACATACATAGTAAATTACAAATTCTAAATCAAAACCTCTGTCTTATTTTCAATCTCAGCATTTCCGCCTACAAATATTTGTCCTAGTAATCTATCTGACTTCACATAAATGTTGCTTGGACTATTCATAAAATAACCTTGCTCGACTTTATATGTTCTATCACATTCAAACCCATCATAGTTTTTCATCATGTAATACAAAAGAGATGCATTGGATGTTCCTGTCGCACTTTCCTCGTCTATACCTACGGCAGGAGCGAAATTCCTGCAGCAAAAATCAGAATCATCTTCGATTGTTTCACGTGAAACAACATGCATTCCTATAAGGTCGTACTTCCTACATATAGATATCAGTCGTTCCTTTGAAATACTAAGTCTTTTTAATGCCTCAACTCCGCTAACTTCTAATATAATGTCCTTAAGCCCAGTAGATATTACATCTATCTTTCCGCTTTTATTAGTTATTACCTCATCTTCAGATAGGTTTATTGTCTCCATAATGACATCTTTTGATAGCTCCATTACTATTTCAGGTTTCTTCATTTCAATAAGAATAATATCAGGCTCCAGCAATACCTTTAGCTCACCTGCCTGAGTAGCATGATATGCAATAGCATCTTTCAAATATCCAAGCTCTCTAAGTACTTGAAATGAAGCTAAGGCTGCATGACCGCAGATATCGACTTCCTCTGTTGGTGTGAAGTATCTTATAATATAGCGACCTCTATTGCTGTTCCTTATATCAATAAACGCAGTCTCAGAAAAATTGTTTCTTCTTGCTAAATCAAGCATCTGTTGTTCTGTCATTCCAAAGTCATCAAAAACAACTGCTGCTTTATTTCCCCCTCCATACTTCGACATAAAGGAACTCAAAATATACTGCAGCATCTAACAAGCCCTCCTACAATGTATTTATTGGGCCTCTGTCGTATTTTTATGTCTCATAATAATAAGCCATTACCAACAGAGAAATAATTGCTTATACGCAATTTGTGGGAGCCCTTATTTTTCCAACAATTCTAAGATTCTATCAAGTTCTTCGTTGCTGTAGTATTCTATTTCAATTTTTCCTCTATTATTCTTATGATGTAAAATAACCTTTGTTCCGAGGGCTGTTTTTAATTTTTCCTCTATCTGCTTTATTTCAATTTTGTATTCATCCATTAATGGTTCTTTCTTATCTTTATGTTTCGTTTCCTTTGCCATTTTTTCTATCTGTCTGACATTCAGCTGCTGATCCACTATTTTATTCGCCACTTCAAGCTGTTTTTTCTCTCCATCTATTGCAAGCAATGCCCTTGCATGTCCTTGAGTGATTTTTCCACTTGCAATCATTTCTTTTATATCATCCGGAAGTTGAAGAAGCCTAAGAGAGTTAGCTATGGAAGGTCTGCTTTTTCCAATCTTTTTTGATATTTCCTCCTGGGTCATGTTATATTCTTCTATCAGACTCTTATATGCAAGAGCTTCTTCAATAGAGTTCAAATCCTCTCTTTGCAGATTCTCTATAAGTGCAAGCTCCATAACCTCAAGATTGCTGCATTCCTTGACTATTGCAGGTATCATCTTCTTGCCTGCAAGTCTCGACGCCCTCCATCTCCGTTCCCCTGCAATTATCTGATAGGTATTTCCTACCTTTCTCACGATAATTGGCTGAACGACACCATGCTCCTTTATTGACTCCGATAAATCTGCCAATGCTTCATCATTAAAAGCTTTTCTAGGCTGCTTATCGTTGGGCTCAACATCAGTGATTTTTATTTCTATAATTGAATTCTGCACTTTCTCATCGTTTTCTGGTATTAGTGCACCAAGTCCTTTTCCCAATCCTCTTTTGTTAACCATTCAAATCACTTCCCTTTTCAAAATTAGTGCTCATCAGCCAATTCGATAAACTCATCAGCTAAATCCATATATGACTCTGCCCCTTTTGACTTTATGTCATACTCTATAATCGACATTCCATAGCTTGGTGCTTCAGCCAATCTTACATTCCTTGGAATCATCGTAGTATAAACTTTTCCTCTGAAATACTTTTTAACCTCATCTACAACCTGTATTGAGAGATTTGTCCTTCCGTCAAACATACTTAGTACAACTCCCTCAATATCTAATTCAGGGTTAAGTCCCTTTTTTACCAGCTTTATCGTGTTCATAAGCTGGCTGACTCCTTCCAGAGCATAATACTCGCACTGTATAGGTATCAATACGCTGTCTACTGCAGACAGGGCATTTATTGACAACAAACCTAGAGAAGGCGGACAATCAATGAAAATATAATCATAATCCTCTTTAACACTGTCTAGACACTCACGAAGCTTCAGCTCTCTATGATTCATCTCTGTCAATTCAATTTCAGCTCCTGCCAGCTGCACACTTGATGGAATTATGTATAGATTCTCTCTGTTTGTGCTGACAATGCAATCCTTTGGATCATCATTATTAATCAGAACATCATATATTGTTTTCTCAAGTGTTGTCTTATCAATCCCAACACCACTTGTAGTGTTTCCCTGGGGATCAATATCCAGCATAAGTACTCTTTTTCCTTTACTGGCCAGACATGCGGACAGATTTATTACTGTAGTAGTCTTTCCCACTCCGCCCTTCTGATTAAAGACAGCTATTGATTTAGACATTACATACACCTCGCATTGTACAAATATATGGATTTATTTCTTCAAAATTCGTCAAGTTATATATTTTAATAATATAATAAACCATTAATATATTAAAGGTATTCAGAATAAATATATTGTGAACTAAGCATTTTGCGAAAATCTCATATACATACCAAGCTTCGTACTAATGCTCAAATGGTGTAGTCGGGTTCACATATCATCCTATATATACTATATCAGATTGAAAAAAATAATTAAAGAACATGGCTTCGCCTAAAGTATAAAAGCAGTAAGCTCGAGGAGGACCGATATGCTAAGAACAATAGTTTGCACCTTTTTCCTGGTATTCATTGCAGAATTGGGAGACAAGACACAGCTGGCAACCATGCTTCTATCTGCAAAGTCAAATTCAATAATGGCAGTATTTTTAGGGTCAAGTCTCGCACTGGTATGCTCATCTTTCATAGGAGTGTTTGCCGGTGCCTATATAACCAAACATGTCCCTCCCCATTACATACAAAATTGTGCAGGAGTATTATTCATAATCATGGGAGTACTTATATTAAGAGGTAAAATATGACATGTATGTCATAGAAGAGAAAACAGAGCAGCCGTGCTTACACTGCAGGGTTGCTCTGTTTTAATGCTGCTCACATAACAAATCTAGACAAAAAAAAGAACGCATTATCTGCGTCAGACAAATCAATCGTTTTTTGGTATTCTCACTGTAACTTCAATGAATTCTCCTTTGTCTACCTGTCCGTACTCAACGCGACAGCCAGTTTTCAGAATCTCTTTATAGGCATTCTTTATTGTATTTATGTAAATACTATATTGCATCTTCCCTTTAATTCTGCTTTTCTTGGGCTCCTCTACCGCAACGGCAACTTCATCCAGTACTTTTTCAATTAATTCCTCTGTCTTTTTCACATTCAATGACTTTTTAATAATTTGAGCCAAAGCTTTTTCCTGAAGAGCTTCATCCGGCAGCTTCAACAGTGCTCTCGCATGCCTTTCGGTAAGTTCATGCTCCAATACCATCTTTTTTATATTGCTATTAAGCTTTAACAGCCTCAGTTTATTAGCTATAGTGGATTGTTTCTTCCCCACTTTCTTTGCAAGTTCTTCCTGAGTCATGCCATGGTCGGTTATAAGATTTTGATATCCTTCCGCTTCCTCCATAAAATTCAGATCTTCTCTCTGTAAGTTTTCTATTAGTGCTATAACAGCCGAATCGTGTTCCACCACCTCTATAACCACAGCAGGTATATGCTCCTTGCCCGCAAGCTTGGAAGCCCTCAGCCTTCTTTCACCGGAAACCAGTTCATATCCGTCCTCACCGATTTTCCTGACATTAATAGGTTGAAGCACTCCATACTCTGTAATAGATGCAGCTAACTCCTCAAGAGATGATCCACTGAATTCCTTCCTTGGCTGGTATGGGTTTGGAGCTACTTTATCAATCGGTATATTGATAATTGCCACGTTTGCGTTCATGTTCATCAATCCTCTCCTTACCGCATATGTCAAAGTGTCAGTGAAAGCACTGAACCGCGTTAACTTTCACCAATCATTTCTTCAATTACTTATTCGCCAAAACCCTTTGACTTCCTGCCTGTAAAAGACTGATTTTACTCATTTCTGGCTGTTTTTTTTCCTACAAATATCTATCTTTTAAATCACTTTATAGGGCTTGCTGCCGGTTTACCCGGCTTCCTGGGATATTTTGTCGGTGTAGCTGTCAACTTTTCGATAATTATGATGTTATGTCTTATATCGCTAAAAGGCAGGAGGTACTCCTTAACTTCGCATACAACTCCGCCCAGAGTCTTGATTGCGTTCTCAGCTTCCTTTAATTCCGCTTCTATATCCGGTCCCTTCTGGCAAATAAAAAAGCCTCCTACCTTTACAAAAGGCATGCAATACTCACAAAGGACATTCATAGATGCAACCGCCCTTGATAATGCAATATCATATGCTTCTCTGTGTACCCTGTCCGCTCCTGCTTCCTCTGCCCTTGCATGAACAGCCTCAACGCCTTTCAAATCTATCTTGCTTATAATCTCTTTCAAATAATTGATTCTCTTATTCAAAGAGTCCAGAAGCGTCATTTCCAGCCCCTCTTTAAGAATCGCTACAGGTACACCGGGAAAGCCTGCCCCTGTTCCTACATCAACAACCCTCATTCCTTCCTTAATAAAGCCTGTTGCGATACATGTAGCAGAATCAATAAAATGCTTTATGAATACCTCCTTCTCATCAGTTATTGCTGTGAGGTTGATTTTCTCATTCCATTCAAGCATTATATTTTTAAAGGTCATCAAGCTTTCAAGCTTATCTTCGGTTACATCTATATCCAGTTCTTTCAGTCCATCAATTAGAATATTCCTGTTTTCCAGCCTGATCGCCTCCTCTACTTCTTCTCATCTGCTCAATATAAACCATAAGCACTGATATATCTGCCGGGGACACCCCGGATATCCTAGATGCCTGGCCTAAGTTTGAAGGATTGATATCATTAAGCTTCTGTCTTGCTTCCAATGAAAGTCCTTTTATACCTAAAAAATCTACATCCTTGGGAATTCTCTTGTTTTCCAACTTTTTAAACTGCTCAGCCTGTTGAAGCTGCTTTCTTATATAACCCTCATACTTTATCTGAATTTCCACTTGCTCAGCTGTCTCTCTGTCTATTTCCGGCATCCCATCATCTATCTCTCTAAGTGAATAGTAAGTTATCTCAGGTCTTTTCATAAGTTCATACAAACTTATTCCGCCTTTTATTTCAGCGCTTGCTTTTCTTATCAAATACTCCTTCACATTATCAGTCATAGAAACTGTCTTTTTTTTCAATCTCTCAAGCTCTTTTTCTATATTCTCCTTCTTTTGTATAAATCTTTTATATCTATCTTCCGAAACAAGTCCTAATTCATAGCCTTTTTGTGTAAGCCTGAGATCTGCATTGTCCTGCCTTAGGATAAGCCTGTATTCAGCTCTTGAGGTCATCAATCTATATGGCTCGTTGGTACCCTTTGTCACCAAATCATCTATCAATACACCTATATAAGCTTCAGATCTATCCAGTATGAAAGGGTCTTCACCCTTTAGTTTTAATGCTGCATTAATACCTGCAATTATCCCTTGTCCTGCCGCTTCCTCATATCCTGAAGTACCATTTATCTGTCCCGCAAAAAATAATCCGGATATCTTCTTATGTTCCAAGCTTAATTTTAATTGAGTAGGATCTATGCAGTCATACTCAATAGCATATGCAGTTCTCATAATGTGGCATTTTTCCAATCCGTCTATACTCTGAAGCATTTCAACCTGAACATCCTCTGGTAAACTTGAGGACATACCCTGGACATACATCTCTTTAGTGTTCAAACCTTCCGGTTCTATGAATATCTGATGCTCTTCCTTATCCGGAAAGGTTATTATCTTTGTCTCTATTGAGGGACAGTAGCGGGGACCTACCCCTACTATATCTCCGGTATATAATGGAGACCTCTCAATATTATCTTTTATTATCTTGTGGGTACTGCTATTTGTGTACGTCAAATAGCAGGATAACTGATCTATATCCAAATCCCCTGACATAAAGGAGAAGGTGTTTATATCATGATCACCGGGCTGTTCTGCCATCTTGCTGAAATCGACAGTTTTACCGTCTATTCTGGCAGGAGTACCGGTCTTGAATCTCATCAGCTTAACTCCCATATCTTCAAGACACTTCGAAAGCTTCATAGCGGGAAATAGTCCGTTTGGCCCACCGTCATAGCTTACTTCACCGATGACAACCTTTCCTCTAAGGTATACACCAGCTGCTAAAATGACGCATTTGCATTTAAATATTGCTCCCAGATTAGTGACAACGCTTCTAACCTCATCGTTCTCTAAGTTTATTTTCACTATTTCCGCCTGCTTTATCTGCAGGTTATCCTGATTCTCCAAAACCTTCTTCATTCTTTCCGAGTATCGTTCTTTATCAATCTGCACTCTTAAAGCTCTTACTGCGGGACCTTTCTTAGTATTCAACATCCTGACCTGCAGCATTGTCTTGTCTCCGTTTATCCCCATTTCTCCGCCCAGTGCATCTATCTCTCTTACTACATTTCCTTTTGCCGGCCCACCCAAGGATGGATTGCACGCCATCATTGCAATACTATCAAGATTTATAGCGGTCACCAATGTCTTCATTCCCATTCTTGCACATGCTAAAGCAGCCTCACTGCCGGCATGACCTGCACCTATAACCACAACATCATATTCACCTGCTAAGTATTCCATAGTCTCACCCCTACTTGCCTATACAGAATTTGCTGAATATCTCTTTAATAATATCTTCTTCCACCGTATCTCCGGTAATAGCTCCAAGGTTTCTCCAAGCTTCCCTTATATCAACAGATATCAAATCTACCGGTATCCCATCCTCGATTGAAGCAAGGGCTTTGTCCATACTTTCCAATGCCCTGTCCAAAAGATTTTTGTGCCTTATGCTTGTAACCATGTTGTTCTTATTGATACTGACTTTTCCGTGGAATACCAGACCCTTGATTCTTTCCTCCAGCTTATCTGTTCCGACTCTCTCCTTCACTGACATTTCTATAATACTGTCCTTATCAAATAACTCCACCAAATATTCTTGATTTATAACAGTACCCAAATCTATCTTATTCAATACGACAATGACTTTTTTGGACTTAATCAATTCTATAATTTCTATATCTTCAGGTTTCAGGTTATCAGATGCATCCAGAACAAGTATAACAAGATCTGATTTGCTTATTGCGCCTTTTGTTCTTTCTACACCTATTTTCTCAACTATGTCCTCTGTCTCTCGTATACCTGCAGTATCTATAAGCCTTATAAGCACTCCTCCAATATTGAGGTACTCTTCTATTATATCTCTTGTTGTACCGGGAATTTCTGTCACTATTGCGCGATTTTCCTTCAGCAATACATTCAGCAGAGAGGATTTACCCACATTTGGCCGTCCTACAATAGCAGTACTCAAACCATCTCTGACTATTCTTCCCTCCTCAAAGGATTCTGCCAAAGCTGCAGCAGCTAATCTTGCTTCGATAATCATATTTTTGACACTGTTTATAGTTATTTCCTCCACGTCATGCTCCGGAAAATCTATTGATGCTTCAATATGAGCCATAACCGAAAGAAGCTTATCCATTATTATTTTTAACTCTTTAGATAGCTCTCCTTCCAGTTGGTTAAGTGCAGCATTTAGCCCTGTCTCTGTCTTTGAGGTAATAACATCAATTACTGCCTCTGCCTGTGCAAGGTCAATTCTACCATTCATAAAAGCCCGTTTTGTGAACTCACCTGCTTCTGCTATATCAGCACCATGATACAAAACCTCTTCCATTATTCTTCTTACAGGGACTATACCTCCATGGCAGTGAATCTCAACAACATCTTCAGTCGTATATGTATATGGCTTCCTCATAACGACTGCAAGTACTTCATCAAGTACTTCACCTTTTCTTCCTATAGCATGGCCGTAAACTAATGTTCTGGAAGGTATATCATCTATATCAATTTCCTTTTTTGGTATGAATACTTTCTTTAGTATTCCGATGGACTCGTCACCGCTGATCCTTACAATGCCTATTCCGGCTTCTCCAGGTGCAGTAGCGATAGCTGCAATTGTTCTGTTTTTCATATTAAAATTCTCCTTTGAGACTGCTGTTTCATCTTTATTATTTAAAATGAGGGGTTATTTATGTACTTCATTGCTATTATATATTAATACATAGGATTTTGGAAATAAAATCTATACCCATCACGTTTAAACACACAAAAAACCACAAGACCCGGCACTGATGTACCGGATCTTCATTAAGCTATTTATGGGATATGATAACTTTTCTATATGGCTCTTCACCCTCGCTGAACGTTGTTATTCCGTCAAATTCCTGCAGAGTAGAATGAATTATTCTTCTCTCATATGGGTTCATAGGTTCAAGCTCCACTTTCTTGCCTGTCTTCTGAACTCTATCCGCCAATCTCTTTGCAAGTCTCTGAAGAGTTTCTTCTCTCTTCTTTCTATAATCTTCTGTATCAAGGATGACCTTTACAAAACTGTCTCTTTCCTTATCCTTATTAACTACAAGACTTACAAGGTATTGCAGGGAATCCAGCGTCTGTCCCCTTCTTCCAATAATAACACCCATTTTGGGACCAGCAATATTTATGTACAAACCTTCATTTGTGTCCCTTACTCTGATTTCAGCTTTTATATCCATTGATTCAAGAACATCTCTCAGAAACTTTCTTGCCTTTTCCTTCTCCAGAGTATAATCAGTTATTCTTATTTCTTTCTTCTCTTTTTTTTCTGCCTTTTCGATCTTCTTATCCTTTTCTTTTTCCGGTAGTTTCTCTTCCTTTACTGATACTTTCACTCTTGCCGGCCTGGAGCCTATCAACCCGAAAATTCCTTTAGAAGGATGCTCTAATATCTCCACCTCAACCTTGTCCCTATCTACCTTTAGCTCTTCTAAAGCTGCCTGGACAGCTTCATCAACAGTTTTTGCCAATTTCTCCACTGCTATCATTATTTACCTATACCTCCTTTTTTTCAACTGAAGGCTTCATCATAAAATACTGCTGAATAATAGTAAACAAATTACCTACTACCCAATATAATGCAAGTCCGGAAGGAACGCTTAGAGTAATCCAGCCAAACATAATAGGCATAATGTTGGTCATCATCTGTTGGGTCTGCTGTGTTTGATCTGTCTTGCCTTTTTCAGCTGCGGCTTTTCTTGGATTTATCATTTTCATCTGATAATAGGTAGTCGCTGCAGACAAAATGGCTAAAACAGGCAGCCCAAATCCTGCAACTCTTATTAATGTAGCTTGCATCTCCGGTTTACCAAGGTCGGTAAGCCACCAGAAATTCTTTGCTATTCCTTCATAAACACCGGCATCCAGAAATACATATTTTATAGGTTCTCTAATAACATAGAATAAAGAAAAAAGTATGGGCATCTGGATAAGCGCCGGCAAACAGCCTGAAGCAGGATTGTAATTGTGTTCCTTATAAAGCTCCATCAACTTCTGATTCATTTTCTCTTTATCGTTCTTGTACTTCTCCTGTATTTCCTTCATTTTAGGATTTATTTCATTCATTCTCTTTGTAGATTCTGTCTGTTTAATGTTTATTGGAAGCAGAAGTACCTTTGTAATTATTGTGAAAATGATTATTGAATATCCATAATCACCAACAAAATCAAATATTAATTTCAGCAGCATACCAAGATATCCGGCAATAAAATCTATCAAGTCTTTTCCCCCTTATATTCAGTTTATATTAAGATTTTAATGAGAGTCTTTTGCACTATTGCAATAAACTACTCGGGCGTACCAACAAGGCGAGAGACAAATCACTGCCTGCTGCAGAATCAGAGCCTGCCACTTATACAAATGGAGGACATCTTTTCGCCACTTTATATTAAAACCTAAGGTTTTTCTTTCTTCTCCGGTACAGGATCATATCCGCCAGGATTAAAAGGATTACATCTTAATATACGGCTAACTGTTAAATATGAGCCATATATAACACCATGCCTGTCAAAAGCTTCAATAGCATAATTGGAACAGGTAGGTACAAATCTGCATTTCCCTGCCGAAAGCGGAGAAATCAATATTTGATAAGCTCTTATTATAATAATAAAAAACTTCTTCATTTATTCCTCGCTTCTTATGAGCTTTGCCTTCTTTATAATAGATGACATATTCCTTTCAATTTGCTTAAAGTCAGCAGCTGCACTTCCTACTCTGGCTGTAAAAACCATATCATAGCCATGTTTCATATTTACCGAAACCTGTCTGAATGCTTCCTTCATAAGTCTTTTTACTCTGTTTCTCACAACGCTGTTTCCAATTTTCTTACTTACTGAGAAACCTACCCTGTTTAGAGTGGAATTATTCATACTCAGATACATGACAATGTACTTTTCTACAAAGTACTTTTTTTCATCATACACTTTCTTAAATTCATAATTTTTCTTCAGCTTATGCAGCGTTGTCATAGCCTGCCTCCGTTTTATACAGAAAAAGGCCACGGGTTGCGGCCTTATACTGTCAATCTTTTTCTACCTTTTCTTCTTCTTCTTCTGAGAACTTCCCTACCTGTAGCAGTACTCATTCTCTCTCTGAAACCATGAACTTTCTTACGCTGTCTCTTCTTTGGCTGATATGTCATTAACATAATACCCACCCCCTAACATCTGGATTAATGCATTTATATAATAAAGCATAATTCACCACTTTACTATTAAAATTATATAGACAATGCAGGTAGCTGTCAATACAATATTTTAGCCCAACCCAACATAACACATTACTTATCGGCATATATTATACACCATTTCGCAGACAGAAGTAATAGTTTATTTTTATAGAGCCCTTATTCCTGTGGATAAAACTTATCAACACCTTCATTATTGTGGACAAATATGTTATTTTTATTGAATTTGAACTCCTATTTTGCTATTATAATTATATGATTGTGTATAACTCCTTTTTTTTATCAAAGTTATCAACAATTGTGCATAATTTGTGTATAACTTGCAGGTTCTGTGTATTATTTTTTTTGATTCTGTCAATAATCAGATGTACGCCAAGGACTTGCATGTGGATAAACAAATTTTTTTATTGTTGATAACTAAAAATTTCATTTTTTTATACAGAATTATATTAACAATTTATACACAATTTTATTCATTACTTAATTTTATCATTCTTTTAATACTTATTATGACCACTGTGTATAAACTTGTTGATAACAAAGGTTCTAAGGAGGCTGGGCATGTATTCTCAAATGACAGAAGTCTGGGAAAAGACTTTAGAAGTAATAAAAGTTGAATTGACAGAGGTAAGCTTTAATACTTGGCTTAAAGCAATAAAGCCAATTTCTACAAAGGACAACCTTATGGTATTCTCTGTACCTGATGATTTTACAAAAGGCATATTGGAGGCAAGATATGTGACTCTCATCAGAAATGCCTTGAAACAGGTAACTTCAGAGTATTACGATATAAAATTCGTCATACCAAATGAAGATAATTATGCTTCATTAATGAGGGAGACTTCAGAAAGGAATCAAATAGAAGAGACAGTCAATTCTTCTTTAAATCCAAAATATACATTTGATACCTTCGTAATAGGTAACAGCAATCGTCTTGCTCATGCTGCATCCGTTGCAGTAGCAGAATCACCTGCAAAAGCATACAATCCTCTTTTCATATATGGAGGTGTTGGATTAGGCAAGACCCATCTCATGCATGCTATAGGCCACTACATATTAAAGCAAAATAAAAAATCTAAAGTTGTCTATATTTCATCAGAAACCTTCACAAATGAACTTATAAACTCTATCAGAGATGATAGAAACAATGAATTCAGAAGTAAATATAGAAATGTAGATGTTTTATTAATCGACGATATCCAGTTTATAGCAGGGAAGGAAAGTACTCAGGAAGAATTTTTCCATACCTTCAATTCCTTATATGAGGCCAATAAACAGATAATCATCTCCAGTGATAGACCCCCGAAAGAGATCCGTACTTTGGAGGACAGGCTGAGATCCAGATTTGAACAAGGATTGATAGCTGATATACAACCACCTGATCTGGAAACAAGAATTGCTATACTTAAAAAGAAAGCCCGATCAGAAAATATATCAATTTCAGATAATGTAATGCTCCTTATAGCAAAAAAGATTCATTCCAATATAAGAGAGCTTGAAGGTGCCTTGATAAGAGTTGTAGCATATTCATCCCTTACAAATGGAGAAATAAATGAAGATCTTACAAATGAAGCATTAAAGGATATACTTTCTAATAGTAAACCCAAATTGGTTACTCCTGCAGCTATAAAAGATATAGTAGGTCAATATTACAATATTAAAATAGAAGATTTCAATGCAAAGAAAAGAAATAAATCAATAGTGCTGCCAAGACAGATTGCTATGTTTCTTTGCAGAGAGCTTACTGACCTTTCTTTGCCCAGGATAGGAGAAGAATTTGGAAGAGACCACACTACCATAATGCATGCATACGAAAAGATATCTTCCGATATGAAAATAGACATTCAATTAAAATCTGTGATAGAGGAGCTTAAGAGTAAAATAGAAGGAAACTCTTAATATCCTGTTGATATTTTATTGATAAAATGTTTATAACTTTTTTGAGAAATTTAGTTATCCTTTTTTATCAACAGGATTTATAAGAATACTGCACAGATTATAAACACCTTTTTTCCTTTAAAATAAACGGGTTTAGGGGCTTTTACACTTATTAACAGCCCCTACTACTATTACTACTAAAATTATTTTATTATATTATATAAAATTGATTTTCGGAGGTTATCCACAATGAAAATAATAACTACAAAATCATCTCTCCTGGAAAGCATAAATATTGTTCAAAAAGCAGTCCCTTCTAAAACTACTCTTCCTATTCTGGAGGGAATTCTTTTTGATGCAAAAAACGGTAAGCTGAAGCTTACAGCAACAGATCTGGAAATAGGAATAGAAACCTTATCAAATGTGGATGTTATAGAAGCAGGTAAAGTTGTATTATCATCCAGGATAGTAGGAGAAATAGTAAGAAAGCTCCCTGATGCGGACATTGAAATAGAAACTGCTGACAAAAACTTGGTATACATAAAAAGTGAAAACTCAAATTTTAAAATACTAAGTCTTCCACACGATGAGTTTCCGGAGCTTCCTGTAGTAAAAAATGAACAAGGAATAACACTTACTCAGAGCATTCTTAAGGATATGATAAAGCAGACTATTTTTGCAGTTTCAACTGATGAGGTTAGACCTATCCTTACAGGTGTACTTTTTGATGTTGACGGTGTAAATTTGACTATGGTAGCCCTGGACGGTTTCAGAATGGCAGTTAAGTGGAATGAAATAATAAATGATAATAAATTTAAAGCAGTTATTCCAGGTAAGACCCTTTCTGAGATAGGTAAAATATTGAATGAAAGTGAAGATTCTATAAATATTTATTTTTCAAAAAACCACATTCAGGTCCAGGTTGAGGATACAATAATAGTATCAAGATTATTAGAAGGAGAGTTCATTAACTACAAGCAGATAATACCAACAGAATACAAGATAAAAATTATGGTTTCTTCAAGCAAGTTGATGGAGGCTTGTGACAGAGCAGCTTTATTTGCAAGGGATTCTAGTAATAATATGATAAAGTTTGAAATAAATGATGATGTAATGGTAATAATGTCAAACTCTCAGAATGGTGATGTTCATGAGGAAATAAAGATTCAGAAGGAAGGCAACGACATAGAGATAGCCTTTAATGCAAAATACTTCATAGATGTCCTAAAGGTAATAGAGGGTGAGAATATAACAATAGAATTTACTACAAATGTTAGTCCTAGCATAATAAGACCCTGTGAAAAAGATGGATATTTATATCTTGTACTTCCGGCAAGATTTAAAAAGAATAATTAGAAGAGTATTAAAACCACCCTTTATGGGTGGTTTTAATAAAAGTCTTCGAAAATAATGAGGACTTTATATAATATGTTTAAAGGGTAGTATAAATAAAAATAAAAGAGAGTGAATAATATGAGAGAAGTAAAAATAGAAACAGAATTTATAAAGCTTGATCAGTTTCTAAAATTCGAGAGTATAGTAGGAACAGGCGGAGAAGCAAAAAATGTAATAAAGGACGGTATGGTAAAAGTAAACGGCAAGGTTGAGCTGGCCAGAGGAAAAAAGCTTCATAAAGGAGATATTGTGGAGGCTCTTGGTGAGACAGTAAAACTAATTTAAAGTATTGTCGGGGTGCTTGTATTGTATATAAAGAGGATAAATCTAAAAAACTTTAGGAATTATCAATCCCTTGATATAGAAATGGGTGAAGGGGTAAATATATTTTATGGACAAAACGCACAAGGAAAGACAAACATTATAGAGTCCGTATATATGGCTTCAACAGGAAAATCCCACAGGACATCAAAGGATTCGGAGCTTATTGAGTGGAACAGTGAGGATGCCAGAATAAAGATTGATTTTCAAAAACAAAATGATGAAAAGTCAGTAGAAATATATATTAATAAAAAAATCAAGAAGAGGATAAAGCTTAATGGGGTTAGATTGAATAAGATAGGGGAATTGATAGGAAATCTTAATACAGTCATATTCTCTCCTGATCATATGAAGATTATAAAAGAAGGACCGGTTGAAAGAAGAAGGTTTATGGATATAATACTTTCTCAAGTAAAGCCCGGGTATTACTATAACCTGGTTCAATACCTCAAGGTGCTTGATCAGAGAAATAACCTTCTCAATGAAGCAAGAAATGACAGCAGCATATTGAAGACCATGGATATATGGAATGAGCAGCTGGCTGATTTCGGTACCAGGATAATTATGACAAGGAATTCTTTCATAGAAAAGATATGTGATATAGCAGCTGAGACTCATGAGAGGATATCTAACGGAAAAGAAAAGCTGAGGATTAACTATAGTTCTTCAATTGAATATAAAAGCAATTATGAAAGTGATATAAAAGAATCCTTTATAAAAGCTCTTGAAAGGACCATGAGTATAGATATAAAAAGAGGTATAACTCACAAAGGGCCACACAGGGATGAAATCAATTTTTATATAAATGAAACAGAAGTAAAGACATATTCTTCTCAGGGTCAACAAAGGACAGCACTTCTTTCTCTTAAGATATCAGAGTTAAAATATATAGAGGAAGAGACAGGGGAGCTTCCAATACTCCTTCTTGATGATGTTTTTTCTGAGCTTGATACGGAAAGACAAAAATATCTTGTGGATTTTATAAGTAATATACAGACCTTTATAACCTGTACCGATGTAGAGTATCTTGAGAGGCTAAAAATTGAAGGAGCAAAAGTATACAAAGTAGTTGGCGGAATGGTAATAAAAGAATAAAGCTTTTAGTTTTTTACACAAAAGGTTATAATATTATAGATGGACATGATATTCCTATATGAAAAAAAGGGAGGACAAGTAGATGTTTATACATCTTGGAGGAGATGTTGTAATATCCCTGAAGGATATAATTTCTATAATGGATATAGAATCCAGCAATACATCAAGTAATACGAGGGACTTCTTAAAAACTGCGGAAGATGAGGGCTTCATAAGGAGAATATCTGAAGATGAAGCAAAATCTTTTGTTTTAGCGGAAAAGGATAAAAAGACAATAATATATTTGTCTCCCATTTCTTCTGTAACCTTGTACAAAAGAGCCGGATTCATAGATGATATATCGTTGAAGTAAAGGGGGAAAATCACCGAAATGGTAGAAAAAAAGAACACACCTGCATATGAAGCAGAACAGATTCAAGTACTTGAAGGATTAGAAGCCGTAAGAAAAAGGCCCGGAATGTATATAGGAAGTACTGGTACAAAGGGTCTCCACCACTTGGTTTGGGAAGTGGTAGATAATAGTATAGATGAAGCCCTTGTAGGAGTTTGCAAGAACATAAAAATAACTATTCATCCCGATAACTCAATAAGTAATGAAGACGACGGCAGAGGTTTTCCAGTGGGAATTCATCCAAAACTGGGCAAGCCTGCTGTAGAAGTGGCCTTAACGGTACTCCATGCAGGAAGTAAATTTGGAGGCGGAGGATACAAGGTTTCCGGAGGATTGCACGGGGTTGGTGTTTCTGTTGTGAATGCTTTATCCGAGTGGCTTGTAGTAGAAGTAAAAAGAGACGGAAAAATATATCAGCAGAAGTATGAAAGAGGGGTACCCGTTACTGAATTGAGTGTAATAGGTACAACTAATGAAACAGGCACAAAGGTTTCCTTTAAGCCTGATGATCAAGTATTTGATGAATTGGAATACAGTTTTGATGTTCTGGAGCACAGGCTCAGAGAGCTTGCATTTCTTAATAAGGGAATAAGCATAACCCTTAAGGATGAAAGAGAAGAAATAGAAAAGACCTTTAAATATGACGGAGGTATAGTCTCCTTTGTGAAATATCTCAATAAAAACAGAGAGGTACTTCATAAGGAACCTATATATTTTGAAGCAAAAAGAGATGAGATAGACGTTGAAATAGCTCTTCAATATAATGACGGATATGCAGAGAGTATTTTCAGCTTTGCCAATAACATCAATACCCTAGAGGGCGGAAGCCACATGAGCGGCTTCAAGACAGCAGTAACCAAGGTTGTTAATGATTATGCGAGAAGATACAAGTTCCTCAAGGATAATGATTCAAATCTCATAGGTGAAGATGTAAGAGAAGGTTTGTCCTGTGTTATAAGTGTAAAGCTTTCAGATCCTCAATTTGAAGGTCAGACCAAAACAAAGCTTGGAAATCCCGAAGTCAGGGGAATAGTAGACGGAATAGTATCAGAGAATTTTGAATCATATTTGGAGGAGAATCCTACAGAAGCCAAGATAATAGTAGAAAAAGCACTTACAGCTGCAAGAGCAAGAGACGCAGCAAAAAAAGCAAGAGAGCTTACAAGAAGAAAGAATGTGCTTGAGAGTACGACACTTCCAGGTAAGCTGGCGGACTGTTCTGAAAAAGATCCGGAGCTTTGTGAAATATATATAGTTGAGGGTGACTCTGCGGGAGGGTCTGCAAAACAAGGAAGAGACAGAAAGTTCCAGGCAATACTGCCTCTGAGAGGTAAGATTCTCAATGTAGAAAAGGCGAGATTGGATAAAATATTATCCAGTGAAATGATAAGAGCGATGATAACAGCTTTTGGAGCAGGTATAAGTGATGACTTCAATATTGAAAAAATGAGATACGGCAAAATAATAATGATGACAGATGCCGATGTTGATGGTGCACATATAAGAACGCTGCTTTTGACATTCTTCTATAGGTATATGAGACCGCTTATTGAAGCAGGTCATGTGTATATTGCACAACCGCCACTGTACAAGGTGAGAAAGAAAAATAAAGACTACTATGCATATAACGATAGGGAATTGGAAAATGTGTTCAAACAAATAGGAAGAGAAGGTTCAACAATACAAAGGTACAAGGGTCTTGGAGAAATGAACGCAGAACAGCTGTGGGATACGACAATGAACCCTGAGGTTAGAACAATACTTCAAGTTACAATGGAGGATGCAATAGCAGCTGATGAGATATTTACTGTGCTGATGGGTGATAAGGTTGAGCCCAGAAGAGAGTTTATAGAACACAATGCTAAGTATGTAAGGAATCTTGATGTATAGTTAATGTAAAAAATGTTTTACAGCAAGAAGTTTTATGAAATATAGCTGGAACATGCTGCTTCTGCAGCGTGTTCTCGCAATAAACAACTTCTAGCTTTAAAACAAGTCTTTATAGATAAGCTTTGGAGGTAATAGATTTGGATTATGAAAATCAAAAGATAATGCCCATAAACATAGAAGACGAAATGAAAAAGTCATTTATTGACTATGCAATGAGTGTTATAGTTCAGCGTGCCTTGCCTGATGTAAGGGACGGTTTGAAGCCTGTTCATAGAAGAATTTTATACGCAATGAACTCTGCAGGTTTTACACCGGATAAACCACACAGAAAATCTGCGACAACAGTTGGTGAGGTTTTAGGTAAATACCATCCACACGGTGACTCTTCTGTTTATGATGCAATGGTCAGAATGGCACAGGATTTTTCTCAGAGATATATGCTCATTGACGGACATGGAAACTTTGGTTCAATAGACGGTGATAGTGCAGCTGCAATGCGTTATACGGAAGCCAGAATGTCAAAAATAGCTGTAGAGCTATTGAGAGATATAGAAAAAGAGACAGTGGATTTTGTTCCTAACTATGATGAAAGTCTAAAAGAACCTGCTGTTCTTCCTTCACGTTTTCCCAATCTTCTGGTAAACGGAAGTAATGGTATAGCAGTAGGTATGGCAACCTCCATACCTCCTCACAATCTGGGAGAGGTTATAGATTGTGTGGTTGCAAACATAGATAATCCTGAGATAGAATTGGATGATATGTTCAAGTATATAAAGGGACCTGACTTTCCTACCGGAGCAATAATAATGGGCAGGGAAGGAATAAAGAAGGCATACAGTACCGGAAGAGGAAAGGTTACTGTAAGAGCTAAGGCCGAAATAGAAGAAATGAGCGGGAACAAACAGAGGATTGTTGTAACTGAGATACCTTATCAAGTTAACAAAGCTACAATGATTGAAAAAATTGCAGATCTTGTAAAGGAAAAGAAAGTTGAAGGAATTTCCGACTTAAGAGATGAATCTGACAGAAGCGGAATGAGGATTGTAATAGAGCTTAAGAGAGATGTTAATGCTAATATAATACTTAATCAGCTTTATAAGCATACTCAAATGCAGGATACCTTCAGTATAATAATGCTTGCCCTTGTTAAAGGACAACCGAAGGTTCTCAATCTTAAAAGTATAATAACACATTATATAGATCACCAGAAGGATGTTGTAACCAGAAGGACCCAGTATGAGCTTAAGAAGGCTGAGGCCAGGGCTCATATATTGGAAGGCTTGAGAATTGCTCTTGACAACATAGATGAAATAATAAACATACTGAGAAGCTCAAAGAATGTTGCTGAAGCAAAAGAAAGAATGATGGCCAAGTTCGGGCTGACAGAGATACAGGCTGAAGCAATAGCTGAAATGAGACTTAGAAGCTTGACAGGTTTGGAAAGAGGCAAGATAGAAGAAGAGTATCTGGGATTGATAAAGAATATCGAATACTTAAGATCCCTCTTAGCCAGTGAGCACAAACTATTAATGGTTATAAAGGACGAACTTCTTGAGGTTAAGAAGAGATATGCAGACGAAAGACGTACTCAGATAACAGCCGCAGCAGAAGAATTTGATGCTGAAGATTTCATAGAGGAACAGGAAGTGGCTGTTACAATAACACATTTCGGTTATATAAAGAGACTTCCTGCAGACACATACAAGAGTCAGAAAAGGGGAGGAAGAGGAATAACCGGACTTCAGACAAGGGAAGAGGACTTTGTTGAACATCTGTTCATAACTTCAACTCATAATTACATTTTGTTCTTCACAAACAAAGGCAAGATGTATAAGCTGAAGACTTACCAGATACCTGAAGCCGGCAGGCAAGCCAAAGGTACTGCATTAGTCAACCTTTTGCAGCTTGATCCGGATGAAAAGGTAAGTGCCGTTATTAAGATAAAAGATTTTGATGATGGCAAATACCTGATATTTATGACAAAGCACGGTACAATTAAAAAGACTGAGCTGAAAGAATATGATACATCAAGAAATACAGGTATAACAGCTATAAGCCTTAATGAAAAGGATGAATTGATAGGTGTAAAGCTTACCCGTGGAACAACAGAGCTTATAGCAGCTACAAAGAACGGAATGTCTATAAGGTTCCCTGAGAGTGATGTAAGACCTATGGGCCGCGGAACCCGTGGAGTAAGAGGAATCTCTTTGAATCCAGGAGACATGGTTATAGGAATGGACATTATGGAAGAAGGAGCGGACCTTCTGGTTATAAGCGAAAAGGGCTACGGAAAACGCACACCTGTAGAAGAATATAGAGTCCAATCCAGAGGAGGAAAAGGAATAATCACCTCAAAAATAACCTCTAAGACAGGACATGTTGTAGGAATGAAGGTTGTAAGCGATAACGACGAAATAATGCTTATAAACCTTTCAGGTGTAATAATAAGATTAAATGTAAACGAAATATCTGAAATGGGAAGAAGCACACAGGGCGTCAAATTAATGAGGGTTCCGGAAAATGAAAGCCTGGTATCAATCGCAAAAATAAGCAGTGAAGATGAAGAAGAAGATCAAAATTAATCAGACAAAATAAATAAATTTATAAATAAATATTGAATAAACAGCTTATACTAAAAAAGGTTTATATGATTGACATTATATAAACCTTTTTTCTTCAATTAATATCATTGAGTGATTAATATTAAGAAGAGATTGTTAATTGACACTAATCAGGAAACGTGTTAAGAT
>JAWLHF010000007.1:0-51372 GCA_041690515.1 Clostridiaceae bacterium
ATTCACTTCCCTCATAGATGCAATAACAATGTTCCCATATATAATACCGGGTTCTGTGCTGGGTATAACACTGCTGATGGCATTTAATAAAAAGCCGTTGATATTAAGTGGGACCTTTGTGATAATGATAGTGGCATTTGTAATAAGAAGACTGCCTTATACCCTGAGGTCAAGCGCAGCAATACTGTATCAAATAAGCCCGAGTATGGAGGAGGCATCAATAAGCCTTGGCTATTCGCCGGTAAGAACCTTCTTTAAGGTAACTGCAATAATGATGCTTCCGGGAGTAATGGCCGGAGCCATACTAAGTTGGATAACAGTAATAAATGAGCTAAGCGCATCTGTTATACTATATACCGGAGGGACTAGGACCATGTCGGTATCCATATATACAGAGGTTATAAGGGCCAGCTATGGGACAGCGGCTGCGCTGTCCACTATCCTGACAGTGACAACTATAATATCACTGCTAATATTCTTTAAGCTTTCAGGGAATAAAGACATCAGCATATAAATACACCATCAACAACTTTCAAGGAGGAGGAATATGAAAAAATACGCCGGATACCTTATTGCGTCAGATTTGGATGGTACACTGATCAATTCTGAACACAGTGTATCTCAGCAGAACATTGATGCGATAGCTTCCTTTGTGAATGAGGGTGGTTTGTTTGCAATCGCTACCGGAAGGACTGAACTTACTGCACGACCCTTTCTAGAGAATGTGAGTGTGAACTGCCCCTGTGTACTATATAACGGTGCAGTAATTTATGATATAAACAGCAATGCTTATGTCAGATCCATAAACTTGAACAAGGCAAAAATACTAGAGATTTTAAAGGAAATACTCATTAAATATAAGAAAACATGCATGCAGATATTCACTAAAGGGAAGATATTCATAGTAAGCGGAGAGGAAAACATAGATCCAATTGTTCTTAGGGAGAAGCAGCCGTTTGAAATTACATGTATTGATGATATACTCAATGAGGACTGGATAAAAGTTCTGATGACTGATACAAATCAGACCCTTCAGAAGATACAGCAATTTATAACCAATAGGATACCAAGCGGAGTGATACACAGTGTCTTCTCCGCCACAACCTACCTGGAGCTGTTTGCAAATGGAGTATCCAAGGGAAGCATGCTTGAGGATCTTATTGAGATTTCTGGAGTTAAGCGGGAGAAAGTGATTGCAATCGGTGACTATTGTAATGATATAGAAATGATGAAGGCTGCAGGACTGGGTGTAGCTACTGCCAATGCACATCCCCTATTGAAAGCTGCTGCGGATATCACTACTGTAAGTAACGATGATCACGCAATACAGAATTTGGTAAACATAATACTTCCGATTCATGCAAACCTGTTGGAGAAAAATATGAGCAAGAGGTTTGCTGATGCAAAGGATGATTGTGAAAAGATATCTGTATAGATAAGTCAAGAAATTAGACCATGTCCGAAACGACGGACATGGTCTAATACTAGGTACTCTTATGAATTATACAACCGCTTGATTTTATGAACTCCGTTGGAGATGTTGATGTATATTTTTTAAATACATTGCAAAAGTGCTTATATTCACTGAAGCCGGTCAATTCTGATACCTCATACACTCTATATTTTCCTTCGTTCAGCAATTCAATCGCTTTTTGCACCCTATACTTGTTAAGTACATCAAGAAAGGTTTGATCAGTTATATCCTTGAATTTCCTGCTCAGATAGCTTGCACTTACTCCAAGGCTGTTTGATATGGTCTCAATGCTTATCTTCTGACTGTAGTTCTGCTGGATCTGCCTTATAGCTTCATCAACGTAATAATTATGCTCGCTGTCAGAGAGTATGAATACATCCAACTCAACCAGCTTGATTTCATCCTTGAGCTTTGCTTTATCCATCAGATTGTTAAGAACCTTTTTCTTGTCCGCATCTTTTTTGATTTTCTCAATTATATCTGCAAGCTTCTCTTTATCAACAGGCTTCAACAGATACTCAAAAACCTTCAGCGATATTGCATTCCTTGCATACTCAAACTCGGAGTAACTGGTCAATATGATGCTGTAGAACCAGTTATCCTTAAGGGCTTTTTCCAGCATTTTTATTCCATCCATCCCAGGCATCTTGATGTCGGTGATGACCAGATCAGGTTTATGCTCTGCTATCAAGTCCAAGCCATCCAGCCCATTGTCGGCATCTCCTGCAATCATGCAACCCATGGACAGCCAGTCTATCGTATGAATCAAGCCTTTTCTTATAATGTCTTCATCTTCGACTATCAACACTTTCAACATAGTTATCACCTCTGCATATCGGTAATATCAGACTTACAATAATACCGGAATTTTCTCCTGATCTTATACTAAGACCGTAATCATACCCATAGGTAAGCTGTATTCTTCTATGGACATTGAACAATCCTATATAGGAGGACTCATTCTTTTCCTGAGCCAAAAGCTCTCTTATTGTATCAAACTGTTCTGCCGTCATTCCGACGCCATTGTCGGATATGTCAATTATAAGATTGTCTTTTGATAGCTTTGCAGTGATATTTACCGACAGCTCCATTTTGTCTCCAAGACCGTATTTTACCGAGTTTTCAATAATAGGCTGTATTATACGCTTTGGGACGATACACTTCTCGGCTTCTTTATCAACTTCAATACTGTAGTTGAAACGCTTGCCAAAACGGCATTTTTGTATCAGAAGATAGTTCTTTGTATATTCAATATCCTCTCCCAGACTCAAATTGTGCATATTATTGTTTATGCTGTAGCGGAGAAGGGAAGAAAGGCTAAGTATCACCTCGTTCACTGAGGAGGGGTCCATTATGGACATACACCTTATCATTTCCAGGGTATTGAATAAAAAGTGGGTATCGAATTGGGATTCAAGCTGCTTTATCTCTGAGAGTACATTCTGCCGTGCCTTTTCCTTGTTGACTTCAATCAGGTTTTTTATATCCACCAGCATCTTATTGTAGGACTCTGCAATTATCTGAAACTCATCCATTGTATTGATATTTAGAGTAGTATCCAGATTTCCGTTTTGGACATTATTTATCCCCTCAATTATTTCATCAATGGCCCGGGTTTTACTATCAGCAATTTTTCTTGCCGAAAGCTGCATGGTTATGGACAGAGTGATGAAAAGGATTATGAGCAGTGTCCCGACTAATATAAGAATTGAAGTGATATATCCAACAGATGTAATGGTATATATACTTATATTGCCGTCAAGTATTTGGGATCTGACCATATAATAACTGTCATTATTTGACTTGATAAAACCCGGTGCTCCCTTAAAACTGTCATTTATTTTACCGAACTTGTCGGCAAGGAGCTCATTGGTAGTTGAAACCACGTTGGTATATTTATCTGTGATTGCAGCGTCAACAGAGAAATTCCTGCTTATTATTCCGGATAAATCCTTCTCATCCAGATCAAAGGTTATATAGCCTGATATTATTCCATCTCTGACTATTGCCTTTCCTATGGACAAAATACCCTTTGTGCTGTTTCCAAGGAATTGCTTCTCAATAACTGCATAATCAGGAGTATCCAGCATTCTTTTTGTTATTCCCCAAAAGAACATATTCTCTTTCAAGGCATATTCGGGAATGTTCTTTGTACTTGCTATTATTGGATTCATGTCAGCGTCAAATATGAAGAAATTGCATCTTACATCTATTGCATTTACAAAATCGTAGAGCCTTTGATAGACAAAGCTGTTGTTATAGGAGCTGATCTCCTCCATAATATCCTCTTGCTCAGAAATCTGATATGCCTCTTTTGTGTAAGAAGAAACTATGAATTCTATTTTTCTGGCTATTTCATTATTTATGTCGTAATTCTGCCTGATAACTGTCCTGTACCACATAAAAAATGAAAGGGAATAGCTGGAAAATGTTATGATTATAACTGGAATCAACGCATATAAAGTAAATGTTCTGCGGATATCATCCTTAAAACGCTTAAATTTGCTATTCTGCATATATTACCTCTCATGGATCCTAGGATCAGTAAGTTATTGTACTTACTTATATTATAGAGTTAATCCCCTGCTTGTACAATATTATTATATATGGCATAAAAAGGGGCTTGCAATAAAACATTACAAAATCAGTCCAGGTATGAGATAATAACAGTGTCTTCATTAAATGATACAGGGGGTAATGGCCTATGGAGATAAAAGTAGTACATGATACAGAAGAGGTATTTGAATTCCTTAAGGGCAAAAGCAGGTATGACTATACTTACCAATTCAGTAACCTGCAAAAAGAACAATGGAATAAGGTACAATGCTACGGTTTATATGAGGACGGTGAACTAAAGCAGATAGCAATGGTATCCATGGGATACGGTATTCCAGTACTGCTTGCAGCCGGCTTTTCTGATAAAGAATATAGTACAATGCTGTTAACAGAGATAAAGCAGTTCCTTCCAAGAAAGTTCTATACCCATATCGACAAGTCTTCACTGGAAAAGGTGTTTTCTCAAGACCGCATATCTGACCTGGAGGAATATATGAATATGGGATTGACTGATTATACTGCATTGGACGGTAAGTCTGCTGATATGGCAGTAAGGCTTGGATATAACAATATCAAATCCATTAAAGAACTGATGTCTTCAAGCTATCCTGAGGCATGGCTGGATGACGAACTGATAAAGCTGGATGAGAACTTCGGGATGTATGAAGACGGAAGGCTGATAAGCTTTGCAGGCATACATGCATATTCAGAGCAATATCAGGTTGCTGCTGTTGCCCATATAACCACTAAGCCTGAGTACAGGGGCAGAGGGTACGCAGAGAAGGTAACGGCAGCCCTGGCAAACAGCCTTAAGGAGAAGATACGCTACATAGGTCTGAATGTAAAGGTTGACAATGTGCCTGCGATAAAGTGTTACAAAAGGTTGGGCTTCACCGAAGCCGGAAGGTTTGTTGCCTGTGAAATAGAGCAGGAGGGATAGAAGATGAGAAGCAGGATGTTCCTTATCATATTGATAGTCATTACCGCAGCCTTTACTGCATGCAGCAGTATAGCAAGTCCGCAGCAAGCAGTGACTGAGGAGAAAGCTGCGAAGGAAGCACAAAGCGACAGAATCAGGGTCAGCACTTCTTTGGACAGGGAGAAGGAAATCTGGTGTACAAAAGACAGGAAGCTGATCCTGGTGTTTGATGATGAAGAAAGAGTGATTTATGACAATTACAATGTAATGACCAATAACCCATATTCAGTGTGGGATTTTGATGAATACAAACTGCAATGGAGTGCGGACAGTAATTACATATATATCATTGACAGTATATATGATGTGAAAAATGATAAGCTGCTTCCGATAAAGGACTGTGTGATTTTCTCATGGATTGGCAATAAAGGCGTATATTTGGCTGAGGGAAGTTACTATGAAATATCGTATGACGGAGGACTTCAAAGTCAAATGGCCGTAGGAAAGAAGCTGAAGGCTGTTGAAGAAGGAATAATAAAAGACTTGGAAGAGCAGCAAGGTGGAAGATATTATGTACTGGCTGACTCCATTTCTCCCAATAAGCCTTTTACGACTGTTGGAGACTATTTATCCATAGATACAGCAACATTAAAATACAGTGAAGGGCAGCTTCAGGCAAAAATAGAAGAGGAACTGCATTCGGAAAGCTTCCGGGAGATGTTGAAAAACCTGAGCCATAAAGAACTAAATAAGGATACTGCTGATATAATGAACAAGATAAAGGAAATCAAGGAGCTTCAGGAGTTTCAGCAGAAAATCAGAAGTTATGAAGAAAAGTACCCTATAGAATTTTATGGTGGTGTGAAGGAATTGGAACGGGTTATCAATGAAGAATTATATGGGAGCTATAATTTAAGCGGGAAGTACTTTCTGAAGGACATCAGGAAAGAGGAAGTGCAATTCTGAATAAAGTATAAAGTTATATATTGGGTAAAAAATAAAAAGTATATTGACATTAAGGTAAAAAATAGTATAATAGGTATTAACCAACCGGTTAGTTGAAGGTAGAGGTGAGTAATTTGGAGCATGTTGATAATAACGAATCCAAGAATAGGATTCTGTATGCTTCAATAAAGCTGTTTTCAGAAAAAGGCTTTGACGGGACGAGAGTCAATGAGATAGCTGAGGAGGCAAAGGTCAATAAAGCCCTCATATATTACTATTTCAAGAGCAAGGAAGAGATCCTGGATTATTTGGTGGACTCCTTTTTTGAGAGTGTAACCTCTATTGCAATGGATTTTGTCCATGAGAATATTGTGCAGATGGTAAAAGACGGGCGTCTGGATATTAAGCCTGACCGCCTTCATTTTATTGATTCGGATGCACTGGAATTATTTTTGAAAAAAGTTGATATATATTACGAAAAAATAATTGACTATACTTTGGAGCATAGGCAGATTATAAGGATCCTTTTGCTGGAATCTTTAAAAGACAGCAAGCATCGCAGTGATTTGTTCCGCATGTTGGAGCTTATGAATCAGAGTGAAGACAATCCCATTTATAAAACCATTTGGAATGCAGACAGAGATTTTAACTACACAGAGTTAACGATAATGTTTAAATTCTTCTTCTCGCTAATGCCCATGATAAATTTTGCGGCTTACTATGATGATTATAAAAAAATGCGTTCTATAAGCGAGCAGAAGTTACAAAGCTCGTTTGCACATTCGCTAAAGGCCGCCACATTTTCATTTATATCCGGAAACGATATATTGATGTTGAGGCATGAGAATTAGCATATCATGATTTCCAGTCGGGACTGCAAAATATGCAACTGACTAGAAATCTAATTTTTTAAACCTGTTTAACCAAACGGTTAGTTAATAATACTGATGGTTATAATGGAAAATATGATAAATGACCAAGTGGTCATTGACGCTCGGAAAAAGATATTATATAATGACCATGTGGTCATTCGATGGATGTAAGGGGGAAAGCGATGTGGAACCAATTATAAAGATTAAGGATGTAGTCAAGGAATATACCATGGGTGAGGTGAGAATACGGGCTGCTGACGGAATATCCTTTGAGGTTGAAAAAGGGGAGCTGGTTGTTGTCCTCGGTCCCAGCGGCGCCGGCAAGAGTACTGTTTTGAATATATTGGGTGGTATGGATTTTCCTACTTCCGGAGAAGTGTGGGTAAACGGAAAGGATATTTCCAAATTCAATCGGAATGAGTTGATAATGTATAGAAGAAGGCATATAGGCTTTGTGTTTCAATTCTACAATCTCATGCCGAATCTGACTGCTTTGGAGAATGTAGAAATTGCAGCTCAGATATGTGATGATCCTTTGGATGCAGCGAAGGTGTTGAAGGACGTAGGTTTGGACGAGAGGCTGCAGAACTTCCCCTCGCAGCTATCCGGAGGGGAGCAGCAGAGAGTATCCATAGCCAGAGCAGTTGCCAAGAATCCCACTCTGCTTTTATGTGATGAGCCGACGGGAGCATTGGATTATATGACCGGAAAGTCGATTTTGAAGCTGCTTCGTGATGTCAACCGGGACTTCAAAAAGACGGTTATGATAATCACACATAACAGCCCTATAGCACAAATGGCGGATAAGGTGGTAAGGGTCAAGAACGGTAAGGTAGAATCAGTTGAGATAAATGATAATCCTATTCCCATAGAAAGGATTGAGTGGTAATGTGGATTTTCTTAAAGAAGTTTTTTAGAGACCTGGGAGAGTCCAAGGGACAATTTATATCTGTTGTTGCCGTAGTTATCATCGGAGTGATGTTCTATACCGGATTGTACTCAGCCTTGGAAGGGCTATCAGGTGCGGGCAGAAGTTATTTTGACGGATATCGGCTGGGAGATCTGTGGGGTTCTATGTACAGGGCTCCTGAAGGAGCAGTCAAAAGGATTGAGGAGATACCCGGAGTAAGAATGGCAACAGGAAGAGTTGTTCAGGATGTGAGGATAAGCATAGGGGAAAAAGACGGGATGGTAAGGCTTATTTCCCTTCCTGATGAAAAAGAGGATGTAGTTAATGACATACAGATGAAAGCAGGCAGCTATTTTTCTAATGATACAGGAAATCAATGTATAGTATCCGAGGATTTTTTCAAGGCACATCACCTGGCAATGGGGCAGACAATAGAGCCTATTGTAAATGGGGACAGAGTGAAGCTTAAGGTAGTGGGGACAGCTAAAAGTCCTGAATACACTTATGAGATCCGTGATGCCAGCGAGCTGATACCTGATCCTGAGAAATTCGGGGTGGTATATGTCAAGAAGTCGTATTTACAATCAGTATTAAATTTTACTGGATCGATAAATGATATAAGCGTGCTTCTTGATCAGCAAAGCAATATGAAAAAAGTAAAAGATGAAATGGAAAAGGTGCTGAAGCAGTATGGATTGACAGGCATTGTGGAAAGGAAAGACCAGCTCAGCTACAGCATGTTTAATACCGATGTGAGCTCTTTGGAATCGATGGCAGCGATCTTCCCGATGCTTTTCTTCATCGCATCAGCTGTAATCATATATATAACCATGACCAGAATGATTGAGAACCAGCGTACACTGATGGGGGTATTAAAAGCTCTGGGCTATAGTAATTGGGATATCATGCTGCATTACCAAACCTACCCTTTGCTGGTTGGAATACTGGGCAGCATAATCGGGTCATTGGTCGGTGTATATGTTGTAGGTGATGCCCTGTTGGGATTGTTTAACACATTTTATAACATTCCCACGGGAGATACTGCGGTCCATATGGGAATCATACTGCCGGCTGCACTGCTTGCATTGGTTTTCTGTGTTGCAGCAGGCTACAATGCATGCAGGAAAGAGTTATATCTGGTTCCGGCACAGAGTATGAGGCCAAAACCTCCGGCTTCCGGCAGAAAGCTGTTTCTGGAGAATATACGGCTGTTATGGGAGAGAATCAGCTTCAGCTGGAAGATAATATTGAGGAA
This sequence comes from Clostridiaceae bacterium, assembly GCA_041690515.1. Lineage (GTDB taxonomy): Bacteria > Bacillota > Clostridia > Lutisporales > Lutisporaceae > BRH-c25. The sequence goes on from JAWLHF010000007.1 coordinate 8,932, forward strand.
CCTTTTCAGGTATAAGAAACGATCGGCAATGGCTTCAGTAGGTATAATCTTCTCAATGATACTGCTATTGGTAGCCCTGGGATTTCAAAATTCTATCGATTTCCTGATGCATGAACAATTTGAGGAAATACAGCGATTTGATATAAAGATCAATCTATCCGGTATGATGAATGCTGATGAGCTTAATTACATAAGAAGCATCGATCATATCAAGACAGTGGAGCCTATACTTGAAAGCGGAATGGAGATAACAAGCGGATGGATAAAAAAAGATATAGGCATCACCGCATATGGCAGGGAATCAGGCTTGTATGGAATTTTCGACATGGAAGGAAATCCTGTGAAGCTTCCCGAGGAAGGGATACTGCTTCCTAAAAGGCTGATGGATAGCTTAAGCCTTCAACCTGGTGACAAGGTATATCTCAGATCTTACTTCCCAGGGAAGAATGAGGATGAACACAAGAAAGAGGTGTTAGTAAAAGGAGCTACATCCCAATTCATTGGTCAAAGTGCCGTATGCAGCACGGATTACCTTAATTATCTTTTCAATGAAAGTATTGTTGCCAACGCAGCCTATATAAAACTGGAGGATTTGAAATATGAAAAGGAAGTAATAAGGCGTCTAAAGGACATTCTGACCATAAACACAGTTCAATCCAAGGCAGAAGTAATGACAAATACAGAAAAAACCATGCAGTCCATGAACGGCATCATAGTCTTCATGGTACTGGGTGCCGGCATACTGGCATTTGCAGTTATATACAACATAACCAATATCAATATATTTGAGCGGAGAAGGGAAATTGCAACTTTATCTGTGCTGGGATTTACAGATCGTGAACTTAAGAGTCTGGTATTCAATGAGAACTTCTTCTTAAGCATATTCGGAGCAATAGTGGGAATTATCCCCGGAAGACTGCTTACAGAGTTTGTAATAACAATGCAGACTACCGATAATATGTATCTTCCTGCGACTTTGAACCCTTCAAGCTATATTATTGCCGCATTGCTGATGATCGGATTTACTGTACTGGCGAACTTGCTGCTTACAAGGAAAATATTATCCATTAATATGGTTGAATCGCTGAAAAGCGCAGAGTAATGAAATGTATAGGAGGTCAAATATATGAAAAAGAAAAAGCTATGGGTCTTAGTCATAGGAGCAATATTGATATCTTCGCTGGTGTTGTTGGCCTTTTCCAGACAAGGGGCAGAAATAGCCGTAACCTCAGCGAAAATAGGGGATATAAAGAAATATGTTGAAGATATAGGCACAGTTAAATGTAAGGATCAGAAAATGGTTAGCATAGAAGGAAGCGGGCTAATACAAAGCATATCTGTTGATATAGGTCAGCAAGTGAAAAAAGGGGATATTCTTCTGACCATGGAGAGCAAACAGTTGGAAATACAACTTAGGGACATAGAAGAGAAAATTAGGGAAACCCAGGCCAGCTTTGAAGGAAGCGAAATAAAGAACTATGCAAGCAACGTAGAAAAGGCAAGGATAGAAGTTAATCAGGCAAAGGAAGCCTATGAGCTTGCCCTGGATGACTATAACAAGATCAAAGCACTTGCGGAAGCAGGTGCAGCAAGTGTTGACATGCTGAAGAAGACAGAGTCCGCTCTGAAAGGTGCAGAATCATTGATGAAGACTGCGGAAATCAGCTTACAGCAAATTGAAGCAAATACTCCCGACAGCGTAAAGACGGTTTATAAGGCACAATTGGAGCAGCTTGTCCTTGCAAAGGAAGGTATCATGCACAGTCTGAAGAAGCAGGAGCTGGTATCTCCTATTGATGGCGTGATCATGGAAAAGAAGGTAGAGGTCAATACCATAGGAGTAACCGGTACTGTTGCCTTTGTGGTAGGAGATGTGGAGGAGCTTGAAATTGAAGCCAACATATTGGCTGACGAGGTTGCCGACATCAAGCTTGGGAATCAGGTGGAGATAACAGAACGATCTGAGAAAAAGCAGATATTTGAGGGAAAGATAATAAAAATTGCACCCGGAGCAGTAACTGTCACATCTTCATTGGGGGTCAACCAAAAAAGAGTTGCTGTTACAATTGAGCCAATGAGTCAATCGGAGCTTTTGAGACCGGGATATGAAGTAGATGTAAAGATAATAACCGAAAGGAAGAACGGCGTTGTAACAGTGCCCCAAAGTTCAGTATTTGAGTATAAAGGAAAGGACTCTATATTTGTAGTAGTGGATGGAAAGGCTATTCTGAAAGAGATCAAAAAAGGTATAAAGGATGAAGAATCGGTAGAAATCCTTGAAGGTCTCAAAGAAGGGGAATTGATTTTGGAAGAACCTGATATAAATGTTAAGGAAGGCATGAGAATAAAGCTTGATAAGTCTGCCGATTAAATGAGGATGGCGGTGTTGAAATGATAGAGGATGCAGTATTGGTAAAGCTCTTTAAGGCTGGAATTCCGGATGCTTTTAATGAAATATTCAGCCAATATTATAAAGCTATATACGACTATATAAACAGAATTATTAAGGATGCAACACTGGCAGATGACTTGACACAGGAGACCCTTATCAAGGTTCTGGGTGGGCTAATGGAGGTGGATGAGAAAAGAAGCCTTTCACCATGGATTTTTAGAATAGCCCATAATACTTGCATGGATTTCTTTAGAAAGAACAGAGTGAGTTATGAGCTGATGGAGGATATTGGATATAGTGATTTGGAAGGAAGCAGTCCGGAGCACATATTGCTTAACAGGGAGAAGCAGCTTAAGGTGAGAGAGGCCTTATCGATGATAGGGCAAAAGTATAGGATCGTACTATTGTTAAGGGCTTGGCAGGATTTATCCTACAAGGAGATTGCAGCACAACTGAAGATGAACGAGTCCACAGTAAAGACCATGATACACAGAGGACGACAGCAGTTCCAAAAAGTTTATACTGAAGTCTATTAATCTAATAAGATCAAAGATAATTACAGATGGATAAAAGAATGTTATAATGAATCTGTAAATAAAGTATGTTCAAAAGCCCAATAAGGAAGTGCTGTCATTATGTATGAAACATTTGAAAAGCTGCCCGAGAGTAAAAGAGAACAGATTCTGCAGGTATGTATTGAGGAGTTTGCTCAAAATGGATATGATAATACATCCACAAACACAATTGTCAAGAGGCTGGGTATATCCAAAGGGGTCTTGTTCCTGTATTTCAAAAGTAAATCAAATCTATATATGTATATTGTGAATCATCTTACAAAAACACTTAGCGATGAATTTTTTGAACGTGTTCCATATCAAGAAAAGGAAGAACTCCTGGATATTTTCGACCACCTGGGGGAATTTTATAAAATCCTTTTAGAAGAAAAACCATATGTTCTCAAGTTCATGCTGGATGCATTCATAAATGCTCCGGTGGATCTCAGTGAAGCTATAGAGTATGAGCATAATCGTGCCCATGAGGAGGCATTGAAAATAATTAATATGGACAAATTACGGGAGGATGTCGATCCGCGGCTGGTTATTGACCTTTTGCATATGATATCCTATCATATCGGGCAAATGATGTTTAAAGATTATGGCGGGAAAATGGATAATTTCAAAAAGAATATTGATAGATATACAGAGACATACAAGCAGTATGTAAAGCTATTAAAGTACGGTGTGTATAAATAGAAAAGATGCGGATTATCGCATCTTTTTCATGTTACTTTACTTTTTCTATACTGCTTATTACAAGCTGGCCGTTTTCATTTTTTGAATAGATAAAGTTGACCATATCCCCATCATTTATGCCCTCCATCTGATCAAAAACATCACTTACCCGGAACGCCAATGGCCCCTCGGTATCTACCTCTATTTCCACCGAGTTATTATCAATCCAGCCGTTAAGCTTGCCTTGAGTATATATAGCTTCTTCGGAAGCTTCATCAACCTGTTCAGGATCTGATACAACAGCTTGTTCCTCAACTCCAGCGGACTCCGGGATATTTTCCTCGGACTGTATCGAAGCCTTAGCACATCCGGAAAGTGCTGCAACAAGAGCTATCAATACGAGAGTAATAAAAAACATATTTCTCATACAAATCTCCTCTTTTATAGAATTTTGCTACTTATATAGACGGAGAGTATGGGTAATAAGTTCCATAGATAACTTGATCAGCCTAAAGCCACGTCTAATACAACCATAACAGCATAGCCCAGCACCCCATGCAAAACCTTCTTGTTGATGGTCTTAAAACATATACCAATTAAGCCTCCAGTGATGCTCCCTTCCTTATAAATGGATGCTGCTTGAGTATTTATTTGCTTCCTTTTCAATTTCACTAATAATTAAGCCAATACCCGGCTCCATTACCTTGGGTTCGATTTTTGCTATACTCAGCCTAAGAAATCTATCATCAATATGTTCTAGCAAATAGCTGCTTTCAATATTGGGCAGTATAATATCCTTTTTCATCAAAGCATCGACTATGTATTTCTGCCTGCTCATGTTGAGTATTTCCAGACCGGCATAAAAGCCTGCCTTTGAAGGAATATGCCAACGAACTGCGGGAGAGGACTGATTTTTTGCGATATCCTTCAAGGCTGACATTCTTTGGGAATACATAGACCTTATTCTGCTGATATGTAAGTCGAACATGCCGCTGTTGATATACAATTCCAAAGCACCTTGGGGTATTTGGGATGTGTTTATATCAGACCAGTATTTGTATTCTCTGAAGGTGTTAATAAGCAGCTTGGGCAGGACTGCCACCGCTACTCTCAAGCTCGGAAGCAGAAGCTTGGAAAAGGTCTTTATATATATGACCCTGTCTGATTGATCGAAGGAGAATATGGGGGTTGATTTGGAATCATCCTAAAGATCTCCAAGATAATCGTCTTCAAGTATATATACATTGTACTTTTCCGCCAGTGCAAGTATCTTTCTCTTATCGTAATTTGAATAGCTTAACCCCAAGGGGTTGCTGAACCGGGGAATGGTATAGAAGAATTTGATATTGTCATTTCTGAAGCTTCTTTCCAGTGCGTTAAAGTCCAATCCCTTAAAGTCCCTGGTAATGCCAATAACTGACACATCATTCTGACGCAAGCATTCAAGCATACCCTGATAAGTAGGCTGTTCTACAGCAACATTAAGCTTTGCATTTGGAAAAGGCATTCTTGACATTATATTCAGTGCCTGCTGTGAGCCTGTAGTGACGAATATCCTTTCATTGCCAGCAAATATCTGATGGTTCTGCAGATGCCTGCGAAGAGCTTCTCTAAGCTGACCCATGCCTTGAGGATCTGAATAAGTGAACAGATCCTCCTTGTATTTACTTATGGCCTGAGTAATGAAAGGTTGAAATTCATTATAGGGTAAAGATTTTTTATCCAGGGAGGTACCGGAGAAGTCAATTGCTGTATCGGTATGAGCAGCTTCGGTGCAGCTGTTGATAATATAGTATCCGCTGCCGGGAGCAGCATAGACAATTCCCTGTTCCTTAAGCTCGTAGTATGCTCTCAGTACGGTGGATTTTGAACATTCATATTTGTTGCACATATCCCTTATAGAGGGTATTCTAGACCCGGAAGACATATTTCCGCTTGATATCTCCCTCTTGACATACTCAACGATCATACTGTACTTCATAATGGCACCTCCTGATAATCGTACCGGTACACCCTGGAAAAAGTCGGATTGACTGGGAACTGTTCCTATTTTATATTGAAATTGTACCATATATTGAAAATGTATACAAAAATTCAGGTTTATTGTGAAGGCGGCAGAGGGGAGATTGGACAGGATATTAAATTGCTGCGGGTATAAGGAATATGATGCCAGGATTGTCAGAGGATATGAGGACTACCTCTATGATGAGAAAGATAAGGCGTATGTCGATTTTGAGGCAGGGGTCTGGAGTACATCCTTGGGTCACAATCATCCGAAGGTCAATCATGCTATGAAAAGTCAGCTTGAGAGAATCATGCATCTGGGTTATCAATACAAAAGTCCGGTAGTGGAAGCTGCAGCTGAAAAGGTGCTTGAAGCGGCTCAGATGCCGGAAGGAAAATGCCTGTTTCTTAGCTCGGGAAGCGAAGCTGTGGAGTTCGGGGTACAGAGTATGAGACGCATCACAAAGAAACCGATGCTCATTTCCTTAGCCGGTGCATATCTTGCAGCATATGGCTCAGCAGGAAGAAGAAGTACTGAAGAATGGTGTTTTTTCGACTGGACCCGATGTGCTGATTGCATTTCAGAGGATTGCAGTTCGGATTGCAGATGCTTTAAGGATATCCCCTTTGATGATATAGGAGGACTGGTCTTTGAACCCGGAAATACCTCCGGACTGGTAAAACTGCCTCCCGGAAAGCTGATTGAGAAGCTTGAGGATACCGTAAGGCAGTATAATGGCTTGGTAATGGCAAATGAAGTTACCACAGGCTTCGGACGTACAGGAAGATGGTTCGGGTATGAGCATTATAGGCTTCAGCCGGATATTATCTCCATGGGCAAATCCATGGGTAATGGATATCCAATAAGTGCAGTTGCAATGAAGGCTGAAATGGCTGAAAAGTTGGAAAGCGATGGATTACGTTATGCACAATCCCATCAAAATGATGCATTGGGCTGTGCAGTAGCATCGGAAGTGATAAAAGTGATAAAAGAAGAGGATCTTATTCAGAGGAGTACAGAAATAGGGGCAATATTTAAGGAAAGGCTGGAACAGTTAAGCAGACTCCATGATTGCATAAGGGAAGTGCGGGGAAGAGGCCTGATGCTGGCTGTAGAGTTCAGACAAGATGAGCATTTTTCACTTGCCACGGTACACCGTAAGCTTTTTGAAGGGGGATTTCTGACCGGGTACAATCTCTCCGGAAACCTCCTTAGATTTTATCCAGCCTTGATAATAAAAGAGAATTCAATAGAGAGAATGATAGAAAAGCTTGATGATATTCTGCAGCAGTAGTATAAAAAGCCGGGTAAAGTCCCGGCTTTTTATTTACATATCTTTTACATGTCTGATAAAACCTGCAGTACCTCATTAATGTCAGGAAGTTGCTTCATAGGGTATACCTTGACCCATCTGACGATACCGTTTTCATCGATTATTATATTTGCACGTTCTGACATTCCTATCTTTTCTATGAATATTCCGTAGTCTTGGGCTACTTTCCCATGAGGCCAAAAGTCTGAAGGAAGACTTACATTATTTATTGCAATTACTGTACTCCAGGCTTTTTTGCTGGGTACTGGGTCGACACTCAGACCAAGGGGGACAGTATTGAGATTATTGAACTTCTCCAAGTTGACTTCCAAAGATCTCATCTGATCAGTGCATACAGCAGTCCATGCAAGTGGATGCCAGGACAGTAATACTTTTTTCCCTTTGTAATCTGATAATCGTATGATTTGTTCCTTATTATCCTTCAATGAAAAGTCAGGTGCAATATCTCCTACTTTTATAAGATTCATAAACACATCCCCTTTCTTAAGTATATATTTATAATATCACATAAGTGAGAGCAATTGAAATCACACTATGTATTTTATTGACAGTGCAGGGCAAAATTAATATAATTACCGTAAGCTAATTGCGCCGGGTAGTCAGAAAATGTCCCGGTACACATAAAAGGACGGAGTGAGTTATATGAATAAAAGACCTGTTGTATTGGTTGTCATGGATGGAATAGGTATAAATGAGGAAGAAAAGGGTAATGCGGTCAAGGCTGCGAATACACCTACCCTTGATATGCTTATGAACCATAATCCTTATACTTTGATCAAAGCACACGGAACAGCTGTAGGATTACCCTCTGATGATGACATGGGTAATTCCGAGGTGGGGCATAACGCTTTAGGCTGCGGGCAGATATACAGTCAAGGTGCAAAGCTGGTGAATGAATCCATTGAGAATGGCAAGATGTATGATTCGGAAACCTGGAATAAGGTTGTTGGAAATTGTGTGGAGAAGGGCTCCACCTTACATTTCATAGGCTTGTTATCAGACGGTAACGTACATTCCAACATTGCACACCTAAAATCGATGATAGTAAAAGCCAAGGAGTTTAATGTAAAAAAGGTGAGGGCACATATACTGCTTGATGGGAGAGATGTTCTGGCAACATCTGCGCTGGACTATGTAGATCAACTGGAGAAGCTATTTAAGGAGCTATCTGATGATAGTTTTGAAGGGAGAATTGCCAGCGGAGGCGGCAGGATGAAGATAACCATGGACAGGTATCAAGCCAACTGGGATATGGTGAAACTTGGCTGGGATACACATGTAAGGGGCAAAGGCAGACAATTCAGTTCTGCAAGCGAAGCTATATCTACTTACAGAGAAGAGCTGCCGGGTGTCATTGATCAGGATTTGCCGCCATTTGTAATAGCGGAAGAGGGCAGCTCGGTGGGTACAATAAATGATGGAGACAGTGTGGTACTGTTTAATTTTAGAGGAGACAGAGCACTTGAGATCAGCATGGCTTTTGATTACGAAGACTTTAATAAATTTGACAGAGGCCCCCGGCCCCAGGTGGTGTACTGTGGAATGCTCCAGTATGATGGAGATTTGGAATTACCCAAGAACTTCCTTGTCACCCCTCCTGATATAAGGAATACACTATCAGAGCATTTGGTAAAGCATGGTATAAAACAATATGCGGTTTCTGAGACACAGAAATACGGACATGTTACTTATTTCTGGAATGGCAACAGAACAGAGAAGTTTGATGAAAAGCTGGAGACTTTTGAGGAAATACCTTCAGACAGAGTATCCTTCGATGAGCGTCCATGGATGAAGGCTGCAGAAGTGACTGATAAGCTGATTGAAGCTTTGAGATCCGGAAAGTATGATTTTTTAAGAGCCAATTATCCAAACGGTGACATGGTCGGACATACCGGCAGCTTTAACGCAACAAGGATAGCAGTTGAAGCAGTAGACCTTTGCCTTGCAAGGGTTTTGAAGGCTGTTGATGAAACAGGAGCAATACTTGTTGTCACAGCTGATCACGGAAATGCTGATGAGATGCTTGAAAAGACAAAAGGAGGCACAGCAAAGGCAAAAACCAGCCACACACTCAACCCCGTTCCATTCATAATCTATGATAAAGGGCAGAAACACGAAATCAAGCCGGGGAGCTATGGACTTGCTAATATTGCAGCAACAATTACGACTCTGCTTGTGCTAAGCCATCCTGAGATTTGGGAAGAAAGCATGATATAATGTATATTAATTTAGCAAAAATGATAAAAACCGGATATTTCACTGATGTTGTGGTATAATAGAATTAGTTATAGAGTTTTTCGGCCATTTCGCATCAGATATACGCCACCTCTTTCGGGTGGTTTTATCTTGTGATTGTCCTTCAGATACAGCTTTGCAGCTTTCTATAAGGTGAAGGGCTAAAGGTTTGAAGGAAGTACTGGATAAAGGAGAATACCAAATTGAAGAAAGCTTATAGGATGAAAAAAACCGTATCAATGAAACAGTTTCTTACTGAGTTCGGAGGGGAATTCCCCAAACACATGAAGCAAAGGCTGCTTGAACTTGGAGCAAGATGTGTACTGACCAGGAAGGATGAGAGCTTCATACTTGACATAAGGCATGTGGAGCATACCAGGTACAATTGCAGTCCTGATGACAGCACTGCAGCATGCTTAAAGGAGTATGCCTTTGGTCAATTGATAGCCCATGAAGGAGCGTTGTATTTTTCGCAAAACTGTCTGGAAAATGATGAAATCATGCAGGTTCCGCTTGTGAACAGCATATACAGTTCTTTGAACAGTGAAGAATTAATCCTTGAAGGGGATATCAGAGGGAAAAAGGTGGATGAGGGCAATATTGATTATGTTATAGACAACATTTTGACCGTTTGCCCTGAGGTATCAGCAGAGCATATGGCAATCATAAACAGGTATTGACAGGTTTTATAAGCTATCGGTGCTTCCAGTACCGATGGCTTTTCTTATACAGCAAAAACAAGCATGGCGAATAGCCAGTAAGCTGTTGATATAGAATAAATAAAAACAGGCATTGGAGAATGATTTATGGCAACTAAAAAGGACTTTGAACAATATGGTTTAAGCAAGGAAACCTTGAAGGCATTGAAAAAGCTTGGGTATGACAGACCCACAGAAGTGCAGGAAAAAGTCATGCCAATGGTTTTCAAGAATGTGGATATCATAGTGAAGTCGCAGACGGGAAGCGGAAAGACAGCGGCCTTTGCAATACCGCTATGTGAAAAGCTGGAGCTGGAGAAAAGATACCCCCAGGTACTTGTACTTACTCCCACCAGAGAGTTGGCAGTGCAGATAAAAGAGGATTTTTCACATATGGGAAGGTTCCGGAGGATAAGATGTGCAGCTGTATATGGAAAGCAGCCAATGGAAATACAGAAAAGGGAGCTGAGACAAAGGGTACATGTAATTGTTGGCACCCCGGGAAGGACTTATGATCACATTGAAAGACAGAATCTAGTACTGGAAGAAATAAAGTACCTGGTTATTGATGAAGCGGATAAGATGCTTGATATGGGCTTCATAGACCAAGTGGAAGCCATAATAAAAATGCTTCCCCGAGATAGGATGACCATGCTTTTTTCGGCAACCATGCCTGACATGATAGAGGAAATCTGCAGAAAGTACATGAAGAAGCCCCGAAAAGTGGAGGTAACTTCAAGGGTTTCAACTACTGAGAAAATACAGCAGTACTGGATGGAAGCTGAAGAAGAAGGCAAGTTCAGTCTCCTGAAGAAAGTAATATACACCGAAAAACCAGAAAGCTGCATAATATTTTGCAACACGAGAGAGAAAGTGGAAGGCTTGTTGAGGAAAATGAAAGGCGGAGGCTTCTATTGTGAGGGCTTACACGGAGGAATGGAGCAGAGCCGCAGGTTGAGTGTTGTACAGAGATTTAAAAGGGGCGAGTTTCATTTCCTGGTTTCAACAGATGTAGCAGCAAGAGGAATTCATATTGATGATGTCACTCATGTTGTCAACTATGAAGTGCCTATGGAGAATGAAAGCTATGTCCATAGGATAGGAAGGACTGGACGTGTTGAGAACAAGGGAGTGGCAATTACGATGGTTTCTTCCCGGGAGGCAAGGTTCCTCAAAGAAATTGAAGAGTATGTAGGTCACAGGATCCCCAGAAAAGCTGCTCCCTCAGACACTGAGGTTCAGAAGGGGAGAGAGGTATTTGAGGAGAAGATAAAGTCAAGGCCGAAAGCCAGGAAGAACAAGGCAGAAACGCTGAACCGCGAGATAACGAAAATACGTATTAATGCGGGTAAGACTAAGAGGATGAGGCCGGGAGATATACTTGGTGCAATATCAAATATCAAAGGAGTCAATCCGGAGGACGTAGGAATAATAGATGTTCAGGATACATGCTCCTATGTGGAGATATTCGGCAAAGATGCTGACCATATAGTCAGGGAGTTGCAGAATACAAGCATAAAAGGCAAATTGCACAGGGCGAAGAAAGTGAGATTCAGAAGTTAAAAGGAGTCGGGCGGTTAAAGCCTGACTCCTTTTACGACTAAAGAGGTCTTGCATCTTTAAGTCTGAATATGAAAATAGGACCCATAAAGGGGAGTATAATACTCAGTACTGTCATTAATACAGCCTTTTCACCTCTATATCTTTTGTAGAAATTGTACATTGCAGAAACAGAAAGAACTATTAATGCCAGATTTATTATTAGACGTACCAAACCACCTATGATAGGAATAATTCCGATTATTGACCCTACTATTGCTGCTGCTATAGGAGCTAATGGCAGTACAAGCTCCAGCATTGGGATGGTAAAAGAACCAATCCTGATTTCTTTAAGTATCTTACCGATTATGTATAATTGAATGATTGGAATAAATGCAAACCATTCGTTGCCGGTATTTTCGGTTTTTGCAAGGCCATAAAGACCCAAAGCGGTCAATATGTACAAAACAACACCGATAATGAAGGATAAGATTGTGACGAAGCCACCCATTAGTAGTAATACACTTAGGTCATCCATGAAAATCATCCTTTCTAAGTTTTTTATTAATATATTTCTGGTTTTCCAGGATATTCCTAGATATTCTACAAAAGAAATCAAACTTCCTTTTTTCCATCAATATATTATTTTTACATATATTTTCACAAAATACCATTGACATCCGATTAAATACGTAATATATTACGTATATGGGTAATATATTACGTATTGCCTTACTAATTTTAACGGAGGCAAGAATATGGATACTCTAGATAAAAAGAAATATATATTTGGAAGCATATTTCTCATTGCCAACAGGCTTCAGGTTCTTGGAGACCAGTATCTGGGAAAGGATGGCATGACCACAAAGCAATGGCTTCTTACAGTGATGATATCACAATTCAAAGATGCCCCTCCGACATTAAGTGAGGTAGCGGAGCTTATGGGCAGTTCCCGTCAGAATGTAAAGCAGCTTGCGTTAAAACTTGAGGAAAAAGGGTTCATTAAGATGCAGAAGGATATACAGGATGCCAGAGCATTGAGGCTCGTGCTGACGGAGAAAAGCCTGTCATTCTGGGAAGAAAGGCAGAATCAGGATAACCGGTATGTTGATGGGCTTTTTAGTGAGTTTGATAAAGAGGAGATTGATGTAATATCGGAAGGTTTTAAGAAATTATACAAGAAGATTGATGAGATGAGTAAGTATGAAAACGAGGGGGTGTACTTTAACCTGTAAGGCTTATCTGAAATCGATAGAGAATGCATTGAGCAAATAAATATATGGAGGAATTATAATGTCGATAGTTATACTGGATGCCATGAAAGGCGGAAATAATATAGCAGATAATATAAAGGCTGGGTTGGTACAGGCAGGCAAGGAGGTCAGATACTTCGGACTTGAAGAAATCAATATCCTGCCATGCAGATGCTGTGGTGCTTGTGGGTTCAAATCACCAGGTAAATGTGTGATCAAGGATGACTCTCATGAGGTGCTTAAGGCCATTGCCGGATGTGATGCCTTTGTAATGATTACACCCATAAGATTTGGAGGTTATAACTCAACTCTCAAAAAAGTAGTGGATAAATTCATGACTTTGGGCTTGCCTTTATATATAGTGAAGGACGGTCACCTGCTTCATCCTATGCGATACGGCAGTAAGTTAATAATAGGAGTCGGAGTATATGATGGTGATTCAAAGGATCAGGAGGACAGCTTCAAGCAATTGGTGGAGAATAATGCATTTAATATGCAAGCTGACTATAGAGCGTTGATATTTAAACCCTCCTGGGATACTAAAAAAATGGAACAGGAAATAAGCAGTCTTGTAAAGGAGGTGTGCTGATATGAACAGCAAAAGACTTCTTCTGATTAATGGAAGTCCAAGAAAGAAGGGGACCTCCTACAGCTTCTCCAGGACATTGAAAATGCTTGCAGAGGATTCAGGAAGCAAAGCTGATATTATACATGTGATTGACTATTTTGACGGTAGGGAGGATATTGCAGCTCTAAAGGCACTATTAACTGAAGCTGATATCGTGGCAATTATTGCACCTTTATACGCAGATGCCCTTCCTTATCCGTGCATATGGTTCCTTGAGAAGCTGGCGGATGAATTCAGAGGTAAACTAAGAGGAAAGGATTTGTTTGCCTTGGGACAGTGTGGCTTTCCTGACAATACAAGAATAGAGCCTATTCTTAACAGCTGCAGACTCTTTGCTGAGGAGACAGGAATGAACTGGCTGGAAGGATTGGCATACGGAGGCGGTGCGATACTGAATGGTGCACTTTTGGAAGACCTGGGCAGGAAGGGTAAGAAAATCACATCCGGCTTCAAGCTTGCGATGGACAACATACTTAAGGGAGAAATAATCAGCTCCGAAGCACAAGAGATAATAACATTAAGAATTCCTAAGCTGCTATACCGGCCTTTAGCCGCATATCTGAATAATAATGCCAGAAAGCAGGCTCGTATGAATGGGAATGTGGATTTTACCCGTAAGGTGTATCTGGAGTAGGGTTTTTGGATTAATGATACTGCAGTGATAATAGAGCAGCCATGTAATAGCACGGTATGAATATACAAGCCTTGATGGTACTAAGGTACTGCGCCTAAGAAAAACCTAACGCTTTCAAATCGTCATCCTTGACTCGTGAAAGCTCGCTCGGCGTCCATGCCTCGCGTACGGTTATTTCTAAGGCTCCGTACCTAAGTACCATTAGCAAGTCTTGTACAAGTCATCCCTAAGCTATTACATGGCTACTTGTATCAGTGCATACCCTGTATATGATAAGTCAATGTATCGTGTTATAATTCTGCCCAAAGTTTATATATGAATCGATATATATGGCTGTGCTATTACCGCTACAATATTATTAGTCCATATATAATCCTACACATCCAGCTTCATATCCCCATACTTGATCCAGCCTTTCTTACGCATGAACTCCGACACAATCAGAGTTATAACAGCCGGTGCAAGGAAATGCAGAATTAGTATCAGAGGCAATGACCCTGCCCCCATGGTCTCTATGGTGGCGAACTGTCCTACGAGTCCGCTGGTGCCCATGCCTGCGCCGACAGCATTATTTCTCATCTTGAATACTGCTGAGGCCACAGGTCCCAGTACGGCACTGGCTACAGTAGGAGGCACCCATATCAGAGGGTTCTTGACTATATTTGGAACCTGCAGCATTGAAGTTCCAAGGCCTTGAGCCATAAGTCCACCCAGCTTGTTCTCCCTATAGCTGGCCACTGCAAAGCCTATCATTTGGGCACAGCAGCCTATGGTAGCAGCTCCTGCTGCAAGTCCCTCAAGCTTCAATGCAATTGCCAGGGCGGCACTGCTTATGGGAAGTGTCAATACCATTCCCATTATTGTTGAAACCAATACTCCCATAGGTATGGGCTGAAGCTCCGTGGCCAAGTTCACCATCTGTCCCAGTGCTGTCATAACTGATGACATGAAGGGACTTATAAAAACACTGGCTAGCCCTCCTGCAATTATTGTGGCAGCAGGTACAACAATGATGTTGAGCTTTGTTTTATTATTTACCAGCTTTCCTATTTCTGCACCGATCAAGGCTGCAAACAATGCCCCGACAGGTTCACCTACTTTTATTGAATATGTACCTGCCTCAGTGAGAAGCAGTGTCTGTGCTCCGAGTGCTCCTGTCACAAGGGAAGAAAATACTGACAGCACAGGGGCTTTCACACCATAAGCAATGGCTGCTCCTATAGCCGGCCCCATCATAAGCTGTGCAATACTGCCGAACTGTACCAGCTGCGGGATTCCTGCCTTTTCACCCACTTGTTTTAAGATCAGACCAATAATAAGTGAGGAAAAAAGTCCCTGGGCCATGAAGTTCAGAACATTGATAACATATTCCTGGATATTGAGTTTCTTCTTTTCCATTTTATCGCCTCGTTTAAATGAATGATTATCTTGATGTGTATACCTGAAAATCAGTATATACATGCAGATTAGCTCCATCTGATATTACCATAATTATCATAATTTGTATAGAGTATACCCTCTGTTCCGTTTTTTATGATAATATAGCCAATGAGAAATAAAAAGGACTTGAAAACAATCTTTCAAGTCCAATACTCGGAAGGATTACTTTGTATAATTATCAAAGTAACCTTGGATATATATTATGGGCGTACCCTTGTCTCCGCTTCCCGAGGTCAGGTCACACAGAGAACCGATGAGGTCGGTAAGTCTTCTTGGGGTTGTACCTTGCGCTTCCATACTTCCCACCAGATCAGATTCCTTATTCCTTATATATTCAGAGACAGCCTTTTTAAGCTCCTCTCCTTTTAGTCCTGCAAAGTTGTTGTCGGCAATATACTTTAGCTTGATTTCATTTGGAGTACCCTCCAGTCCTGAAGTATATGCAGGTGAGACTACAGGGTCTGCCAACTCCCATATCTTACCCACAGGATCCTTGAAAGCACCATCTCCATAGACCATAACCTCGACAGTCTTACCGGTCTTCTCTTTTAGCATGGCTTGGATACTATCAACTATCGGCTGACAGTTTCGAGGAAAAAGCTTTACACTTTCTTCTGTTGCTTTATTTGAACCCAAAAGACCGTATGCTTCATTGCATCCGCTTCCATCAACCGGTGAAGCCAATATATCATCAAGGCTGTAGATTTTCTCTGCACCATTTGCTTTAAGTATTCTTTTGGTTCTTGCTCTGCTGTGTATGTCGCAGGTCAGTATATTCTTTGTATGGTTCAAAATTGTGACCGGATTGTTTGAAAATATTATCTCACACTCAGTACCATATTCCAGAATCAAGGATTTGTAGTAATCTATATAATCAACTCCCGTGAAAGGGTGCTTGTTATACCCAAAATAATTGCGGAATTCCTTTTCAGTCAGAACATCAGTCCAGGGATTCACACCTTTTGAATCAAGATCATCAATGTCTACCAACTGATTTCCTACCTCGTCAGAGGGGTAACTAAACATAAGGACTATTTTGCCGGCGCCCTTGGCAATACCTTTGAGGCAGATGGCAAATCTGTTGCGGCTAAGGATCGGGAAAATAACACCAATTGTCTCTTTTCCGAACTTTGATTCAACATCTTTGGCAATAGCATCAATGGACGCATAGTTGCCTTGTGCTCTGGCAACTACCGACTCTGTTACTGCGGCAATATCCTTATCGTTGATCTGCAGCCCTTCTATTTCTGATGCTTTTAATACTGTATCCACAACAATTTTGGCGATATCGTCTCCTTGTCTGATTATCGGAGCACGAAGACCTCTTGCTGTGGTTCCTGTTATTCTTTCCATAATAATCTCTCCCTCATGATTAAAAAATATCAATCTCCCACTTGTACTATACAACAGCATATGCTATAAGTAAAATAAATATACATTATAACTGATATAAGGAGTGATTATGAGATGGTAAAGCTGGATCTTTACAGGATCTTTTGTGAAGTAGCAAAATCCCAGAGTTTTTCAAAGGCCGCTGAGTCCCTTTATATGACACAGCCTGCTGTGAGCCAGTCAATAATGCAGCTTGAAAGAGAACTGGACATCCGGCTCTTTACCAGGACCCCCAAGGGGGTGGTGATGACAAATGAGGGCCATCTATTATATGAATACGCAAGCTCTGCCATAAATCTTATAAGTACAGGGGAAAAAAAGCTTGGTGAAATTAAAGATCTGATGACTGGAGAGCTGAGGATAGGTGTTGGAGATACAATATCCAGATATTTTCTGACACCTTATCTTGAGAAATTTCATAAAGCCTATTCAAATATAAAGCTGAAGATCTTCAATGGCACGACAATGGAGCTTTGTGCCATGCTGAAGTCTGGGGAGGTGGATATTGCAATATGCAATCTGCCTGTAAGAGATAAGGCTTTGGAGATAATAAAATGTATGGCTGTACATGATGTTTTCGTTTGTGGGGAAATGTATAAGGATATGTTCTTAAGTCCCGTAAGCCTTGAAAATATTGCGGAGCTGCCGCTGATATTCCTTGAGACAAAATCCAACTCAAGGCAGTATGTGGAGAGTTATATGCTGTCAAGAGGAGTAAACATAAAGCCGGAAATTGAATTAGGCTCCCATGAGCTGCTTCTGGAATTTGCAAAGATCAACCTGGGCATATCCTGTGTGATCAGAGAATTTTCACAGGATTACCTGAGAAAGGGAGTGCTGCATGAAATAAAGATGATTGAGGAAATTCCCGAAAGAAGCATAGGAATATGTTTTTTGAAGAGCATTCCTCTTTCTCCTGCCACAACGAAATTTGTTGAGGCTTTGGAATTGGTGTATACTTAAGTTGTAATTAGAAACGGAGGTATGATCATGAGTAAAGAGCTGGATTTTGCAAAGGAGCTAATTGATTTTATTTATGACAGCCCTACACCCTTCCATGCAGTTGTGAACGTAAAGAAAATGCTGGAGGGCAGTGGCTTTATAGAGTTAAAGGAAGAGGACAGATGGCAGCTGCAAAAAGGCGGAAAATACTATATGCAGAAAAACCACTCGGCACTGGCGGCATTTGTTGTGGGTACAGGAGACGTTTCCGAGAAGGGCTTTAAGGTAATCGGAGCACATAATGATTCTCCTGGATTCAGAATAAAGCCTGCAGCAGAGATGACGGTTGAAAGTCATTACATAAAACTGGATACGGAGACCTACGGAGGGCCGATACTAAACACATGGATGGATAGGCCGCTTTCTGTGGCCGGAAGAGTTGCAATAAAGAGTGATGATATTTTGAATCCTGTGATTAAGCTGGTGAATATCAAGAAGCCGGTTTTGATAATTCCCAACCTGGCAATACATATGAACCGGAATGTAAATGCCGGAATCGAACTGAACAAGCAAAAGGATATGCTGCCTCTGATGTCTTTGATAAATGAAAGCCTTGAAAAGGGTAACTACTTGCTGAATGCGGTAGCAGAGCAGATAAATGTTGAGCCATCTCAGATAATGGATTTCGATTTGTTTTTGTATGAGGCTGATAAGGGTACTATAATGGGTCTTAATGACGAGTTTATATCCTCGTCCAGGCTTGATGACCTTGCCATGGTACATGCCGGGATAACTGCCCTGTCAAAGGCAGGGGGATCCCAGGGCACCAATGTCATGATATGCTTTGATAATGAAGAGGTTGGAAGCATGACCAAACAGGGTGCGGATTCACCATTGCTCTCCAGTGTACTTGAAAGAATAGTGCTGTCAATGGGTGGAGACAGAGAGGATTTCCTAAGATCCATTTCAAAGTCCTTCATGGTATCAGCTGATCTTGCCCATGCTGTTCATCCCAATGCAGGGGAAAAGCATGATCCTCAGAGCAGACCTCTGATTAACAAAGGGCCTGTGATAAAAATCAGTGCGAATATGAAATACACTACAGACAGCAATACTTCTGCCGTCTATGCCCGCTTATGTGAAAAGGCGGGGGTGCCTGTTCAGTGGTTTGTAAACCGATCTGATGAAGTAGGAGGCAGTACTATAGGACCGGTTTCATCATCCCATCTTCATATGAGAAGCGTAGATATTGGCACCCCTATACTTGCCATGCACTCTGTCCGTGAGCTTGGCGGGGTTATGGACCATACCTATGCGGCAAAGAGCTTTGAAGAATTCTATAGGTTGTAATCAGTTAACAAAGAGAAATATGGTATAATTATCTATAGAGAATCGAATGTGTCAATTACGGGCTATTTTAAGTAAATCAAGGAGGCATTGAATACAATGGAAGAGAGAAGAAAGCATGATAGGCTTCCCCTTAAGCTGGAGCTGAAAATTTCATCACTATTTAAACAGGACTATGAGTTGATTCCGGACATAAATGAAAGCATAGAGGTAAAGAACATATCTAAGTCAGGCATAGGCTTTATCTGTGACCGTGAACTGCCTCTCGATTACTATTTTGATGCAAAGGTTCAGTTGACTCCGGATAAGTATTTCTATGCCGTTTTGAAGATAGTAAGGTTGGAAAAGACAGAGTCCGGATATTTTGTAGGCTGCGAATTTGTGGGATTGGCGGATATACTGAGCATGCGGGTTGATTTGTATGGTGAAGAGCTGACAAGTATAATAAAATAAACAGTAATATTAAGTATATACACTGCTGGCAGGAGGAATGTTCCTTCTGTCAGTTTTTATCATGGGAGACTTGTTCCTGTTTCATATGGTAAACAATCTCTTGCAAGGCGATTGTTGTAAATAAAAAATAGCAATGATATAATAAGTATTATTCATTAGGATGACACCTTTAGTAAACTACTTATTAATTGTAAGGCACAATATTGTCTAAAAGAATCTGGGGAGATTACCGCAGTGGGGAAAAATACTGCGGCTTTAATATATAAGTGTACAAATGCAAATATAAATATAAAGAGCAAGGGGGATGAATATGTTCAGAAAAGTGGCGGGGAAGCCTTGTGATGAGGCTATATGCATCCTGAACTATGTAGAAAAACGGTTGAACGGTGAAGAGGCTCAGGAGCCGGGAGTGGAATATCCAATACATATGACGGTACTGGAATACTTCAACAAACTTCTGGCAAGCGAGAAACAGATGTCGGAGGCAGCCAAGAAAATGCTTTCATTAACAGCAGCTTTAAGCAGCTTTGATGTCAATATGTCTCATAGTGCTTACAAGCTGATTGATTTTGCCAAAGAAATGTCCATGCTGAGCGAATCCAATCTGGCTATTGTTGAGCAGACAACTGCCAGCATGAACCAGGTCAATGATACCGTAAGCAATACTGCGGATACCTTGGAGCAGCTGTCAGCAGCATCCGAGGTTCTTGTATCAAGGAACAGCCAAAGCCTGTCACAGATAGAAGAAGTAAATGAACTGAAAAACAATGTGATGACTGATGCCAATATAATGAGTGAACAGATTCAGCAGTTGGTTGAGATGGCCAACAGAGTTAATGATATAGTGAGTGATGTAAGGGCTATAGCTGATCAGACAAATCTATTGGCACTTAATGCTTCTATTGAGGCAGCAAGAGCAGGCGAGCATGGAAGGGGCTTTTCTGTTGTAGCCCAGGAAATCAGAAAGCTTGCAGATGATACCAAAAACAGCCTGGAGGGTATGAATGCCTTCGTCAATAATATACAGAGTGCAGCTATGTCAGGTAAGCAGAGTATGGACAGCACAGTAAATTCAACTGCGGAAATGAGTGGGAAGCTTGATGCCATAACGGGTACTATAAGAGAAAATGTCGGCATGCTCAATAATACTATAAATAATATCAGAAGCATAAATGAATCCATGGAGGGCATAAAGGGAGCAACTAACGAGATAAATCAGGCTATGGAAGCCTCCAGCGTTGATGCAGAAAAGCTCAGTAACATGACGCAGATAATTACCAAGGATGCTGAGAGTAGTGCTGGACAAGCAAAACAGATATCAAATATCGATGATGAATTATCCGGAATCGTGAAGGATATGATGAAAGCCCTTCTTGGC
Source organism: Clostridiaceae bacterium (assembly GCA_041690515.1). Lineage (GTDB taxonomy): Bacteria > Bacillota > Clostridia > Lutisporales > Lutisporaceae > BRH-c25. The sequence continues at coordinate 29,833 of JAWLHF010000007.1, forward strand.
AGCAAGAACGCTATAAGCAATCAGGAGCTTATACAGAACCTCAACAATGCCAAAGAGGCACATAGGCTTTGGGTTGATAATCTTAAGCGCATAGTAGATGAAATGAGGACATATCCATTGCAGATAAACGGATCGAAATGTGCTTTCGGACATTTTTATAATTCCATAAGCATTACACATCCGGATATTGAAGAGGATTGGAAAAGGATTGAAAATATACACAATGAGTTGCACAGCTTTGGTCATAAGGTTATTGATTCGGTAAAGGAAAATGACAGGATGAAGGCGGAAGAGTACTATGACAATGCAAAAGAGATGTCTGAATCTGTTCTGCTTTATCTGAACAAGGTTATTGCTGCGGTGGAGGAGCAGAACCAAAAAGGTGTGCAGGTTTTGAGAAGTCAGAACAATAAGTAGTGAGACAAATGCTTGCCTGCAGCCGGATTATTCCGGCTGCAGGCTTTTTGTGCTATACATTTTTTCGGTGTATGATAAAATAAATAAGTGGGACGGCTTAAAAGCTTCCTATACTATTCGGTAGTGTACAGAAGGAGTATCATATGAACCTTATAAGTATGGAAAACATAATCAAGAGTTACAGTGAGAAGATTCTTCTTAATGATATAGACTTGGGAATAAATGAAGGAGACAAAATAGGCATTGTGGGAGTAAACGGAGTAGGGAAAAGCACTTTGCTTAAAATAGCAGCAGGGATTGAAAAGCCGGACAGTGGAAGGATCACCAAGGGAAATGCTGTAAATATAGAATACTTATCACAGAACCCATATTTTGATCCTGATGCCACTGTGCTGGAGCAGGTATTTAAGGGTGATTCTCCTGTGATGAAGCTGGTCAGGGAATATGAGACAGCTTTGCAGGATCCTGATGCCAACAGCGAGAAGCTCTTGAAGCTGAGCGGAGAAATGGACCTGCTTAACGGATGGAATCTGGAAAGTGAAGCCAAGGGAATATTGACCAGACTGGGCATCACTGATTTTCAGGAGAGAATTGCTGTTCTGTCCGGAGGGCAGAAAAAAAGGATAGCTCTGGCATCGGCGCTGATAAATCCTTCGGAACTGCTTGTACTTGATGAGCCGACCAATCATCTTGACAACAAGACCATAGACTGGCTGGAGGATTATCTGAGCAAACGCAAGGGTGCACTTCTGATGATCACCCATGACAGGTATTTCCTGGACAGGGTGGTAAACGGAATCGCAGAGCTGGACAGAGGCAAGTTATATCTGTATAAAGGGAATTATAACAATTTCATAGAAAAAAAGATTGAGAGGGAGGAAAGCGAGGCTGCTAGTGAGCGGAAAAGACAAACCCTGTTGAAGAAAGAGCTGGCCTGGATAAGCAGAGGTGCCAAAGCCCGTACAACAAAACAGAAATCCAGAATAGAAAGATATGAAAAGTTAAGCGGGCAGGCAATTGACGCTGTTGGTGACAAGCTGGAGATATCAGTAGGCAGCAGCAGGCTTGGCAGGAAGATCATTGAGCTTTCCCAAATAAGCAAGAGCTTTGGAGATAATACAGTAATAGATGACTTCAGTTATATTGTCCTGAGAAATGACAGAGTAGGAATAATAGGGCCTAACGGAAGCGGCAAAACTACTTTGATGAACATTATTGCGGGCATACTGGAGCCGGATACTGGAACTGTCGATGTTGGAGATACCGTTAAGATAGGAATGTTCTCGCAGGAGTTTTATGACTGGGATGAAAGCAAAAGAGTCATCGAGTACATCAGAGATGGAGCGGAATACCTGGAGACGGCAGAAGGGGAGAAAATAAGCGCTTCTCAGATGCTGGAGAGATTTCTGTTTCCCTCAGCAACTCAATGGACACCAATATCGAAGCTTTCCGGAGGAGAGAAGAGGAGGCTTCATCTGTTAAGAGTACTGATGGAGGCGCCAAATGTGCTGCTTTTGGATGAACCGACCAATGATCTGGATATTGAGACACTGACCATATTGGAGGATTATATAGATAGCTTTCCCGGGGCTGTTATTGCAGTGTCCCATGACAGGTACTTTCTGGATAAAACAGCAGACAGGATATTTGTCTTTGAAGGAAAAGGGCAGATAAAGCAATATACAGGCAACTATACGGATATAAAGGAAAGCGGAGCTCTGGGGGACATGAATGCTTCCTCCGGACAGAGGATGAAAGCTTCTGAGGGCAGGGGCAATACAGGGAGGGCCAAGGATAAGCCGCTGAAGTTCTCCTTTAAAGAGCAGAAAGAGTATGATGAGATTGATGCCGTGATTGCCGGCCTGGAAGAAAAATTAGTTGAGCTGGATACTCAGATTGCTGATGCAGCAAGCGACTATGTTACACTCCAGCAATTGATGAAAGCGAAGGAAGAGACAGAGCATCATCTGGAGGAAAAGATGGAGCGATGGGTATACCTTAATGAATTGGCTGAAAAGATAGAATCAAGCAAATGAAAGGGCTGACCTGAGGGTCGGCTTCTTTATTTGTTTGATTCTATCTTATAGGATTGCTTTACTACTTATTTTCTCTTAAGCTATCCAGTATTTTTTTTGCTTCAGGTACCATTTTGAAGAAGCCGTCTATGCGGCTGCATCCATAATCAGCACATTTGCTGCAATTTTCCTGCGACCTGTCATTATTACATTTTCTTATGTCGCATTCATGACAATGGGAGAAGAGAACGTTTGAGCCACATCCAAGACAATTAATATCCTTTGTCCGGATATCTGAGTTGAACATATTGCTCCAGCTCTCTGCAGTCCTTTTTCTTAGTTCATCATCATTGTTGACGGTTGCGACGTAAGCGTCGCACTTGCTGCATTCCAATCCGCAGCATGCCACTATTCTATCCATATTATCCCTGCCTTTCTAATTTATAGATATATTATAAACGAACATATGTTCGGAGTCAATATTGTAACGATAGGCAAAGTGAATAAATAAAATTATACTAGACAAAATAATATAATATCTAGTATAATACCGATATAAACTTATTAAGTCTATAGAATTACTATTGATATAAGGAAGTGTTGGAAGTGAATATCACAGAGATGTTCTGGAATGCGTCCACGGATGAGCTAAAGCAGGGATATATTGAGAGTGATGAGTATTTTACATGTCTGCTATGCGGCTGTAAATTTGAAAAGGGGATCATTTATAAGGATAAGGATAAACTGTATGAAGCCGGAAAATATGTCCGGATACATATAGAAAAGGAACATGGATCGGTATTTGAATACCTGATACAGCTGGACAAAAAAAACACCGGGCTCACTGACCATCAGAACAGTTTGCTCAGGCATTTTTATCGGGGGAAAAGCGATTCTGAGATACAAAAGGAAATGGAGATAGGAAGCCCTTCGACCATAAGAAATCATCGTTTTGCGCTGAAGGAGAAAGAGCGTCAGGCTAAGGTTTTCATCGCTCTAATGGAGCTGATCAGAGAAAAGGACAAGGAGCCGGCTTTTTTGGAACCACACAAGACGGCAACAATGGTGGATGACAGATACAACATAACCTCGGATGAAAATGAGAAGCTGCTGAAGAACTATTTTCCCAAAGGTCCCAAGGGACCCATCAAGACCTTCGCAGTAAGGGAAAAGCATAAGCTGGCAATACTCAGGGAAATCGTAAAGCGTTTTGAAAGCAGCAGGATCTATAGTGAAAAAGAGATAAATGAGATTTTGAAGACTGCCTATGAGGATTTTGTGACATTGAGGAGATATATGATTGAGTACGGATTCCTGGAGCGTAAAGCAGACGGAAGTGAATATTGGCTTAAAGAAGCCGATACAGGGAAAGGAGAAGGTGAAATGGATAGGAAAGAGGAGCTTAAGCAGCTTTATAAAGACTCTGAGACTCAGGCTGGAGTATATCAGATAAAGAATAAAAAGAACCAAAAGGTACTGGTAATGAGCACTATGAATCTGAAGACCATCAACGGGAAAAAATTCCAGCTGGAATTGGGGAGCTTCCCGAACAAGCAGCTTCAGAAGGAATGGAAGGAATTTGGAGAAAATGCCTTCTCTATTGATGTACTGGAAGTGCTTGAGATTAAGAAGGATGGGTCCTTTGATGCAAAGGATGCTCTTGAAAAGCTTGAGCAGAAGTGGATTGATAAACTAAAGCCTTTTGGCGATCATGGTTACAATATAAGAAAAGAATAGAAGGGGAAAGCAAAGGAGGGATCATACCCTCCTTTGCTATTAGTCTTTATAGTTTGAAAGTGCAGTACTTGTAGTATTGATAGCATTCTCTACCGCATTCAGCGAGCTCTGGATCTGTTGCTTGTTCTCCGGTTTTTCAGCTGAATTAAGAGCCTGAGTCAATGAATTCCTGGCATCGCTAAGCTGGCTGAAAACCTGCTGAACCTGTTGTTTTGCATTTTTTCCAGGCATATTTCCATACCTCCAATTCAGTTCATTTGCTTACACTATTATTATCTTGTTTTTGTCGGAAAAAATGCTTGTAAAAAAAGGTATGCATGCAAAATCAGCAATTATATCTAAAAATTGCCACAACTACAGCCGCAATCTCAATCTGACCGGGCATTACAGGAGTGGCTGCCGCAGAGAGCTTTACTGCAGACGTCTCAAAGGGTACTGCTTCCATGCTTCTTTCTATTATCCTGCATGGAACCTCTTCAACTTCTATATCAAGTGTGCCTCCTATCACTGAGCTTTTATGGATGGCATTTTCAATTGCCAGTTTCAAGGCTTTATCATAGTATACTGTCGGATCTGACACAGTAAAGTTCACATTATCAACACGATTGACTCCGGCAATTGTGGCTTTGTCAATAACCTCTCCTGCTCGATCAATATCCTTTATAGTGACAGTCAGGATGTTAGTGACGCGATACCCTCTAAAGGTCTGTTTTCCATTGATATAATCGTATATAGGGTCAATGGAAAAGGCTCCGGTGATTATCTGTTTTTTATCAATTCCCAGACTGGTAAGTGCATTTATAACATTTGCAGTTTTCATGGAGTTTTCTCTTCGGGCAACCTCAAGACTGATATTATCAGTGACAACACCCATATTGACAATCGCTGTATCGGGTACTGCTTTTAAAGAAGCAGCTCCGGTCACTTTGATATAGCCTTTTTCATTAGTATGCATGCTTGGATACAAACAGGGATGAATCATAAGAGCATCACTCTCCTTATTTATAGGTTTGATATGTCGTCATGTATGTGCAGAGAATGCGTCATAAGGGAGCAGGGAACAGGTAACACGGTTTTCCTTCGGAAAAACACAGAAATCCACTAAATACACGAGGGGGAAAGTAAAGTCTCTGTGTCATCCTGAGCTTGCGAAGGATCTAGACCCTAAAGGAATTCATGAAGATTTTTCATGGGATGAGCAAGAAAGCTAAGATTCTTCACTGTGTTCAGAATGACATCGTAATTGAGAGATTAGTAAACTTCCGTGTGTTCAGTGTTCCCCGTTCTTCCTTATATCGCATCATTATATATATTCAAAAATCCGGGAAATATGATTGTCTAATGCAGTAGCCGGATGAAGTTGTCACAATGTCCGATAAATGCTAAAATAAGCTAAAGCACAAAGGAAAAAAACAGCAGGCTTTACTGCTTATTCGGAGGGATATAAATGAAGTTGATTTCATGGAATGTAAATGGTCTCAGAGCTTGTGTCCAGAAGGGATTTCTGGATTATTTCAAGGAGACAGATGCTGATATCTTCTGCATTCAGGAGAGTAAGCTGCAGGAGGGTCAGATTGATCTGAAGCTTGAAGGCTATCATCAATACTGGAATTATGCAGAGAAGAAAGGCTATTCAGGGGTTGCGGTTTTTACTAAGGCAGAGCCTCTAAGCTGTGCTTACGGTATAGGTAAGGAAGAGCATGACAAGGAAGGCAGAGTCATTACTCTTGAGTTTGAGGATTTTTACTTTGTTACGGTATATACCCCTAACTCACAGCAGGAGTTGGCACGGTTGAGCTACAGAATGCAATGGGAGGATGAGTTCAGGAGTTATTTGAAGAGATTGGATAAACTAAAGCCGGTTGTGGTTTGCGGGGATATGAATGTGGCACATAAAGAGATCGACCTGAAAAACCCCGGAAGCAACAGAAAAAATGCCGGATTTACAGACGAGGAGAGGACCAAGTTCACTGAGCTTCTGGAATCGGGATTTATAGATACATACAGATATTTTAATCCTGATAAGGAAGGTGTTTATTCATGGTGGTCATACCGCTTCAATGCAAGAGCCAACAATGCAGGATGGCGTATAGACTATTTCTGTGTATCCGAGAGGCTGGCTGACAGGCTTGTAAGTGCAGACATACATCCGGAAATATTCGGCTCGGATCATTGTCCGGTGGAATTGGTTATGAAATAGGCGAAATGGGAATTAATAATAGCGAACAATTCAGATTAAGGGGATATATATGATTAATAAGTTTGATGAATTAGGGTTGGATCAGGCTCTTATAGAAGGACTGAAAAAGCAGGGGATCTCTGAACTGACAGAGATACAGGAAAGAACCATACAGCCAGCCTTGGAAAAACGCGATATCATCGGCCAGTCACCTACCGGAAGCGGAAAGACCCTGGCATTTCTACTGCCGATTTTTCAGAGGATAGAAGCGGGTAAGAAGGAGATGCAGGCAATAATACTGGCACCCACCCATGAGCTGGTAATGCAGATAGAAAAGCAGATTAGGCTTTTGTCTGAAAGCTCAGGCAAACCTGTTACTTCAGCAGCCATCATAGGGGAGGTGAACATCACCAGGCAGATAGAAAAGCTGAGGGAAAAGCCCAATATTATTGTTGGTTCGGCAGGCAGGGTATTGGAGCTTATAAAGAGAAGAAAAATAAATGCCCAGACTGTGAGAACCATAGTCATTGACGAAGGTGACAGGATGCTTGACCAGCACAACATCAGCACTGTCAAAGACGTGATAAAAACTACACTGAGGGACAGACAGCTTATGCTGTTCTCGGCAACTATAAGTGAAAAGACACTGGCTGCAGCAAGGGAACTGATGAAGGAGCCCCAGTTGGTGAGGATAGAGGATGAGGGCAAAATTAACCCAAATATTGAGCATATGTATATTGTTGTGGAAAAACGGGATAAGATTGAGATGCTGCGTAAGCTGGTAGCTTCAATAAAGCCTGAAAGAGCCATAGTGTTCATAAACAAGAGCGAGGAACTGCTTTTGGCTACTGCCAAGCTGCAATACCATCATCTGAGCGCCTATGACATATCGGGCAGTGCCACCAAGGAAGACCGGAAAAAGGCATTGGACGGCTTCAGGAAAGGGACCATAAAACTTCTGGTTGCCTCGGACATAGCAGCAAGGGGTCTGGACATACAAGGGGTCACCCATATATTCAACCTGGATCTTCCCGGAGACACCAGAGGATACCTGCACAGGGCAGGAAGAACCGGCAGGATGGGGAAGCCGGGAACTGCAATATCAATAGTCACAGAAAAGGAAGTTCCTTTTTTAAGAAAATGCGAAAGGGATCTCAAAATAAAACTAGCGGAAAAGATAATCTCCAGAGGGGAGATATTGAATCCCCCAAATAGGAAAACATCAAGAAAGTATAGATGAAGCGAATAAAATGTAATTAATGATGTAGCAGAGGCAATAGAGCAGCCATGTTATAGCTAAAGGACGACTTATGCAAGATTTGCTAATGGTACTTAGGTACGGAGACTTAGAAACAACCGTACGCGAGGCATGGAGGCCGAGCGAGCTTTCACGAGTCAAGGATGACGATTTGAAAGCGTTAGGTTTTTCTTAGACGCAGTACCTTAGTACCATCAAATCTTGTATATTCATACTGTGCTATAACATGGCTGTAAGTATTAGGGCAAACTGTTATATTTCTTGCATATACCTGAATATTATGCCATTAACCTCTGTTAAGCTGAAGGCAGCTTCATTTTCCTCATACTATCTGTACATATCCTCCACCTGCTTCTGCAGCTCTTCATTTTCAATATACTCATCATAAGTCACCTGTCTGTCAACAAGCCCTTTAGGTGTTATCTCCATTATCCTGTTAGCTATGGTCTGTATAAACTGATGGTCATGGGATACGAAAAGTATCGTGCCCGGGAAATTTGTGAGACTTTCATTGACTGATGTTATTGACTCAAGATCCAAATGGTTTGTAGGCTCATCAAGGAGGAGCACATTGGCACCTGAGAGCATCATTCTTGAGAGCATGCAGCGTACCTTTTCGCCTCCCGAGAGCACCTTTGCACTCTTAAGGGCTTCTTCTCCGGAGAAGAGCATTCTTCCAAGGAAGCCTCTTATGAAGGTTTCTGTTTGCTGCTCCGCATTATCCTCGGAGTATTGCCTTAGCCAATCCACCAGGTTCAAGTCCACGCCATCAAAGAACTCAGAATTGTCTTTGGGGAAGTATGACTGTGAAGTGGTGACACCCCATTTGAATTCACCGCTGTCAGCTTCTGTTTCGCCCATAAGTATCTTAAATAATGTCGTTTTTGCTATTCCGTCAGGACCGACGAAAGCAACTTTGTCGCCCTTGTTTATTCTGAAGCTGATATTATCAAGAACCTTCTTTCCATCTATTGTCTTACTCAGGTTTGATACTGTCAGAAGCTCATTTCCTGCTTCCCTGTCAGGCTTGAAGCTGACAAAGGGATATTTTCTTGAGGAAGGCTGAATATCCTCCAAGGTGAGTTTATCCAAAAGCTTCTTACGGGAAGTAGCCTGTTTGGACTTTGAAGCATTGGCGCTGAAACGGGCTATGAACTCCTGCAAGTCCTTGATTTTTTCTTCAGTCTTTTTGTTCTTGTCCCTCATCATTTGCTGTGCCAGCTGGCTGGACTGATACCAGAAGTCGTAGTTGCCCGTATAAATCTTTATCTTGCCGTAATCGATATCTGCCATGTGGGTGCATACCTTGTTCAGAAAGTGCCTGTCATGGGATACCACAATTACAGTATTCTCAAAATCCAAGAGGAAGTTTTCCAGCCATTTTACTGATTTTATATCCAGATGGTTGGTAGGCTCGTCAAGAAGCAGGATATGAGGCTGGCCGAACAATGTCTGTGCAAGGAGCACTTTGACTTTCTCTGAGCCTTCCAGCTCCTTCATTTTTATATTGTGGGACTCTTCCATGATGCCCAGGCCGGTGAGAAGTGTTGCCGCTTCGGATTCAGCCTCCCAGCCGTTAAGCTCTGCAAACTCGCCCTCCAGTTCGGAGGCCTTGATACCATCCTCATCAGAGAAGTCTTCCTTAGCATATAATTCTTCTTTTTCCTTCATGATGGAATAGAGGCGGGTGTGTCCCATTATTACAGTTTCAAGCACCGGAAACTCATCGAACTGGAAGTGGTCCTGCTTGAGGACTGCCAGTCGCTCTCCGGGAGTGATTGATACATCTCCTGTGTTAGGCTCTATTTCTCCTGATAATATTTTCAAAAATGTCGATTTCCCCGCACCATTGGCGCCTATCAGACCATAGCAGTTGCCGGGAGTGAACTTTATATTAACGTCATCAAATAGTTTTCGTCCGCCATACCTTAGGCTTACATTGTTTGTACTGATCAAAACCTATACCTTCCTTTACAATATCTTTTTTTTGCACCAAGCAATTATATCACATATAGCTTCATAGAGCCACATAATAATGGATATTGGCTGTAATATGCATAAAAACCTTGAAGCTCTTCGAAAAATATATTACAATAAAGCTATAAAGTTGAAGAGGAATAAGAAAATGGTAAAGGCGATTTGCAGCATAATTGAATATCTGGCTTATGCTCATGCGATTACAGGAGATTTTGGAGCACAAGGGAGAAGTGCGTCCGAAATCAAATATTATGTAAACGGATAAGCCGGAACTTTACCAATTTATTGTGAATATTAAAGACTCTAAGTAAGGTTTCTACTTAGGGTCTTTTTGTTTTTGGCTAATACAGTATCAGGGCGCACCGGCGGGAGGGCAGCAACCGAAATCAACCAATACAACGAATAATTTAAGGAGATTGATATAAATCATGGATCATAAAATTCAATTGAAGAAAAACATTTATAAGGACTATATATATACATTACTTCAAAACATAGACCTGACCAGGGGAATATGGATGATATACCTTGCCCATAAAGGCATGAGCCTGACTCAGTTGGGACTATTGGAGACAGTGTTCCATATTACTTCGTTTTTAATGGAGGTCCCTACCGGCGCCGTAGCCGACATATTCGGAAGGAAGATAAGCAGGGTGCTGGGAAGGGTGCTTTCCCTGGTCAGCGTAATTATTCTGCTTGCTGCGGACAGCTTTCTATGGTTTGCCGTATCCTTTGTTTTCACTGCCTTATCCTACAATCTGGAGTCAGGCGCGGGAGATGCCCTTTTGTACGATTCCTTAAAGGAAATCGGAGAAGAGGACAGATATATGAAAATATACGGCAGAAAAGAGTTGTTCTTTCAATTCGCTGGTATTGCATCCTTCCTTGCCGGGGGCTACTTGGCGACAAAAAGCTATGGATTGGCTTTTGCAATTACAATAGCAGTTGGAATAGGTGCACTGCTGCAATCCTTAAGCTTCAAGGAACCTTCGGTCGGCAGGCTTCATGAGGATATGAAGAAGGAGAATGTCTTTTTGAAGCAGCTTAAGGACAGCATAGCTATCGTCAGAAGCAATACCAAAATAGGATTCTTGATAATATTCACAGAGATTATACTTACTTTTTGCACCTGCATGTTTTTCTACCTGCAGAATTTCTTCAAGGGTAACGGCTACAATGAGGCAGTGATAGGGCTTATATATGCTTCCACGTACATTGCATCAGCAGCCATAGCGCCGCAGGTGCACAGGATAGAGAAAATCATAAAGGAGCAGGGTATTCTGCTTATCATACCATTCATTACAGTGGCGTCATTGTGGGGAATAGCCCTTAGCAAATATCACTTCATATTCTTCATAGTTTTGATGATTACTGAAGAAGTGGTTTTTATTGCTATGAACGATTATATAAACAGGATGATTCCAAGCGAGAACAGAGCGACAATACTATCCTTTGCCAGCATGGTATTCAGCTTCTTCATGATTACGATATTCCCGCTGGTAGGGCTGCTTGGGGACATGTACTCCCTGGGTTTTGCAATAAAGTGCCTTGGAGGACTGGGCATCATTTTCGTGATCATAAACAGCTTCATACTGCTTAAAAGAGATCATTAAGCATATTTGGATTCTCTGTAAAAAATTGAGTTTGTTAGAGAGGCGAATAGTGTAAATAATATAAAGGTGCAACTAAGGTCAAGGAGAGGAAGCTGTGTGCAGAGAAGCTAAAGTCCTATTGATTATAAGTGCATTGTTCACTTTCGCCATGGGATTATCCAACATTTTCGTCAATATCTTTTTCTGGAAGCAGACAAGTGAGTTCAGGGTGATAGCCATATATCACCTTACTCATTATGTTGCGACTCCATTTGCATTTATCCTTGCCGGCATGCTTGCCAAAAGGAAGAATGGAATATGGTCCCTGAGGATAGGTTTGCTGCTATATGCTCTATTTTTCATGCTGCTTCTGTTATGGGGGGACAAAGGCACTGTATATATATATGTACTGGGAGTGATCTACGGTATAGCAACAGGATTTTACTGGCTTGCCTTCAATACTCTAAGCTTCGATTTCACCCATATGAACAATCGGGATACCTTCAATGGCTTCAATGGGTGCAGTGCAGGGGTAGCTGCGGCAGTATCCCCCATGTCATCCGCTTATATCATCAGCAGCCTCGGCGGAATGAAGGGTTATGATGTGGTTTTTGCACTGACCCTTATAACCTTTGTAATATTGATCTTCATAAGTATGCTTTTAAGATGCAGGAACTATGGGTACAGATTGGATTACAAGCGGGTGTTTTCAGCAAACAACAAGGAATGGGGGATAGTAAGGGTCGCTACAGCTGTTTGGGGCTTCAGGGATGTGATAATAGTATTTTTGATAAATATACTTACCATTGAAGAGACGGGCAGTGAGCTGTCCCTTGGAAAGCTCACCCTTGTAAGCTCGCTGATATCCTCGGCATCCTATGTTCTTGTACAGAAGACCATAAAACCTCCCCGCAGGAGGCTGGCAATACTTATTGGCGCCATGGGTTCCTTCGCTGCTGTAATGGGGTTGTCTTTGGGGGTGTTCTACGGAACGCTTGTGTTCTACATCATCATGGATGCGTTTTTCCTCCCTTTTTTTCTGATACAGTTGAACTCTGCGACTTTCAATGTTATAGACCGGAATCACGAAGAGGATATGAGGATAGAATACATGATAAACAAGGACGTGGTGCTGAACAGCGGAAGAACAGCAAGCGTACTGATACTGATAATTCTGCTGTCTTTTTTCAAGGGTCCCTCAGTACTGAAGTTTTATCTGCTTTTCCTGGGAGTAGTGCCCCTTGCTTCAGGTTATACCCTTGGAAAGCTTAAGGAAGTGCTTGCAGGGGTGAGAAAAAGAGGATAATGAAGAAAGAATAGCGTATAGTTATTATATTACAACTATGCGTTATTTTTTTAAAAGCGGGTGATGAGGATTGAAGCTGGACAGGCTTGTATCCATATTGGTGCTGCTGCTCAGAAAGGAGAGAGTGCAGGCCAAGGAAATGGCGGAAATGTTCGATGTTTCTGTAAGGACGATACTAAGAGATGTTGAGGCGATAAACCTTGCAGGAATACCTATTGTCACTTATCAGGGTGCAAAGGGCGGTATTGGGATCGCAGAAGGCTACCGCCTTGACAAGAGCGTGCTTACAGAAGACGATATGTCTGCAATACTATCGACACTAAGTGGTATAGCAGGAACCATACCCGGCGGCAGGTATGAGGTACTGATGGAAAAGCTTAGGAACATATTGCCCGCATCACAGCTTGAGGTACTGGATTCAAAGGTAAAGCAGCTTGTGATAGACCTGTCTCCCTGGGGGGGCGGAGGAATGCTCAAGGAAAGCACCGCGATCATACGGAAAGCAATAGAGAACCGCAAGGAGATCAGTTTCACATATATGGATACTGAGGGGAAAAGAACGGAACGCAAGGTTGAGCCTTATTCCCTGGTGCTTAAGGGGCAGAATTGGTATTTGTATGCCTGGTGCCACATAAGGCAGGACTTCAGACTTTTCAAGCTTTCCAGGATAAAGGAACTTTCGGTGCTGGACAGCAGCTATGAGCCCAAAAAGGTGTCCATGGACCAGCTTGATCTGGAGGAGCCCTGGAGAACCTCTGACAATATGGTTACCCTGGAGCTGGTATTTGAAAAAGAGCTGGACAGTATCGTAGTGGATTGGTTCGGAGACGAACTTGAAAGGCAGGATGATGGTAAGCTGTTGGTAAAAACGGTGCTTCCCGAGAATCATTGGCTTTATGGTTATATATTGAGCTTCGGCATGGGAGTGGAAGTCGTCAGTCCTCCTCACATACGAAAAATACTTGCTGAGATATCAAAAGGGATATACGAAAAATATTCTTCAGAAACATGACACACAGTTGTCATATACTCAATGCTATAATCAATAAAAAAAGCTATAGGAGGCTGAAATTATGGATTATAAGGTTGAATTGAAGGAGCGGGAGGCACAGCCGGTGCTGTCCATACGAAAGATTACGTCTGTGGGGAAGCTGTCCGAAGAGATCGGCAAAGCATACAGCAGTATTATTCAATATATGAATGAATTGGGAGAGCATCCGGCAGAGGCACCCTTCACAGCATATTACAACCTGGATATGGAGAACCTGGATGTGGAGATGGGATTCCCCGTAGCTGGAAAGCTTGCAGGCAGGGACGAAGTAGGAGCAGGTGAGATCCCCGGGGGAAAATATGCTGAATGCACATACAAAGGACCTTATGACGGAATGGTACAGGTATATGACGCCATGAATAAATGGGTAAGTGATAATGGCTTTACACCAACGGGCATATCTTATGAAATCTACTACAACTCGCCGGAGGAAGTTCCTGCAAGTGAGCTGCTGACTAAGATCATGTTCCCTTTGAAGTAGATGCAAAAAAACAAGGAGGCGATTATATGGTTGAAAAGGATATCATTCTTGATGGAAGCCATATGCCTGCCTATGGTGAAATAGTTGATTATATCGATCTGCCTGCACGAGAGCTGTGGAGGCAGATCAACCATTTCATCCAGCAGAGGTACAAGGCTTCCCCAAGGATAATGTACAGTATATGTTCAGGTAAGCCGGGCTGGAATGTAAAATACCAGAAATCCGGAAAGTCCCTCTGCACCCTGTATCCAGAAAAGGATTGCTTTGTTGCTTTGGTTGTGATCACCCTGGACTTGCTGCCTATTATCGAAGCCTTGTCCAAAGAACTCACACCGGAAGTAATTGACACGGTCAGGACGTCAAAACCTTTCAACGGAACCAAATGGCTCATGCTCAGAGTAAAGGATGAACAGGTACTTAGCGACGTCAAGCAACTGCTGATACTGAAGCATGACCGGCATAAGGCATAGTGATAGAGAATTGGACCTGTCACTTAATAGCACAGGATGACAGGAAATAAATGTTTTTCGGTGATAAGCTATAAATGTAGGAGGGGAATGCTATGGAATGGTTGGATAGGATGATGGAAGCCATCGATTATTTGGAAAAGCATATGGAAGAGCAGCTTAATATTGAAGCAGCTGCAAAAACAGCGTATTCTTCAACCTTTCATTTTCAGCGTATGTTTCATATGCTTACAGGTATGACAGTGGCAGAATATGTGCGTAAACGGAAGCTGACCCTGGCAGCTCAGGAGCTGGCGATATCATCAGACTTAAGAGTGCTGGATATAGCACTCAAATATGGATATGACAGTCCCGAGTCCTTCAGTAAGGCATTCCGTCGATTGCATGGATTAACACCTACTGCTGCACGTGGGCAGGGGGCGAATCTCAAAGCATATCCCAGGATTTCCTTCCACTTATCATTGAAAGGAGACAAGGACATGGATTATAGGATAGTTGAAAGAAAAGAATATGAGGTAATAGGCAAGGCTATTAAGGTATCCTGCAAGGATGGTGAGAATTTCAGGCGTATTCCTGAGTTCTGGTATGAGTGCAACAAGGATGGCACAAGTGAGAAGTTATGTACTGTGGGTAAAGGCAGTGCAATGCTGGGTATATGTTTGGATATGGATTTCCAAAAAGAAGAGATGTCATATATGATTGCAGTAGAGAATACTGGGAATGCCGCAGACAGCAGCCTAACAACAAGAAAGATTCCGTCAGCCGCTTGGGCGGTATTCACTGCTAAAGGTCCTCTGCCCGGCGCAATACAGAAGGTGACAGAGAGGATATTCCAGGAATGGTTCCCGGCAACAGGATACGAGCATGCAGATGCTCCGGAGCTTGAAGTCTATCCTCTGGGTGATACCTCTGCTGAAGACTATCAATGTGAGGTATGGATACCGGTAGTAAAGAAATAAGGATGGAAAAAAAGGACTTATTGTCTGCTGAACAGACAATAAGTCCTTTTCATTTTGCTTCAAGCATCTCAGCCGCATTATAAGAGCTTCTTACCAGCGGGGCAGAGGCGACAAAACTGAAGCCCATGCTAAGAGCCTTTTCCTTATACCTGCTAAAGACCTCAGGAGTTACATATTCTCTGACCTGATAATGTGCTGTACTTGGAGCCAGGTACTGCCCTACAGTCAGAAAGTCACAGCCCGCTGTTCGCAAGTCCCGGAATACCTCAAGCACTTCCTCTTCTCTTTCTCCCAGCCCAACCATTATTCCGGACTTGGTCAATACGTTACTGTCTATTGTCTTTACTCTACTCAAGAGCTCCAGGGAACGCTCATATAGGGCTTCCGGACGCACTTCAGCATATAATCTCGGCACTGTCTCTATATTATGATTCAATATCTCCGGCTTTGCCCGGACAACAGTTGATAAAGCCTCATAGCTTCCGCGGAAGTCGGGGATAAGGACTTCCACAACAATATCCTTCCGGGAATCCTTTATTGTCTTTATAACCTCGGCAAAGTGCTTTGCCCCTCCATCGGGCAGATCGTCTCTTGTTACGGATGTAATTACGACATGCTTCAGACCAAGCTCAATGGCGGCTTCTGCGACATTTTTCGGCTCTTTTGCATCTACAGGCTGAGGTTCTGCGTGAGTGACGTTGCAGAAGCGGCAATTTCTGGAGCATTGGCTGCCTAGTATCATAAAGGTTGCGGTCTTTTTGCTGAAGCACTCCATTCTATTGGGGCAATTGGCTTCTTCACATACTGTATTTAAGGAAAACCGTTTAAGTATATCTTTTACATAATCCAGGCTGCACCCTTTGTTAAGATCTATTCTAAGCCATTCAGGCTTTCTTTTCATTACCATAGGATCCACCCCCCGAAAAATTATTTACAATGACACTTCTTCAATACTATCGTAATCAAGTGTTCTGCAGAAATAATCAAGCACTGTTTTATTTGCATTGTCAAAGTCTATTTCATTTCCTGTAAGCTTTTGCAAAGAGGTGACACCTTTTCCGGATATTCCGCAAGGAACAATAAGCTTAAAATGCTCCAGCCTCGTATTCACATTAAAAGCAAAGCCATGCATGGTGATACCACGCTTCACTGCCAAGCCTATTGCTGTGATCTTGTCGCTTCCCACCCATACTCCGGGGAATTCGGGGTTTGTTCCGCTATCAATATCATATTTTTCCTTAAGAAGGGTTATAAAGGTTTTTTCAAGTCTCTCTACAAATTCTCTGATGCCGATGTCTTTATCCCTTAAGCCGACTATTGGATATCCGACTATCTGACCGTAACCATGGTAGGTGACATCCCCGCCCCGCTCAATATGATATAGCCCGATTCCGTTATCCTGAAGGTATTTTTCCGGCACAACCACATTGCTATCTACGGCATGTCTTCCCAGTGTGATAACAGGCGGATGTTCTACGAGGATCAAGGTGTCGGCTATCTCGCTCTTCTGCCTTTTCTCCAGAATGTCGCGCTGGATATCCCAAGCCTTTTTATAATCACATTTTCCAAGATATAGTACATTAAGCTTCATTATTTCACCTCCTGAAAACGGTATATAAATTGCGAGCCGCCCTAAGGCAGCTCGCAACAACTTCAACTTAGCTGATCAACTGATAACGATAAATAAGTATCGCTTCATTTTCTTTTTCTTTAACATCACCTTTGAGCAGAGTCGCTACTTTGCCTGAATCAAGAGTGATATTAGAGCCCGCTGCACCTTCCATGTATTTTTTTACATCAGCAGCATGGCTTGGATCTACCATTTCCTTCACGCCCCAGGCGTGCGCAAGTACACTTGCGGGATCTCAAGTCTCACACATCTTATCGGTTCTATCCTTTACAGATGCTCCTATACTGTCCTTTAAAGCTTTTTCTATGTTTCCATCCTGTGCAAACAGCATTATTGCACCTCCTTTATTTAGTTCTTCATTTGCTGCAACTACTGATTGCTTCTGTTCCACTTCAAAATAAGATTTCTTGCTGCTTTGGCCTCATCTATCCTTCTTACCCTTGTATCATGGGGAGCTGTTTTTAAGATTTCCGGATTTTCCTTTGCTTCCTCGGCTATCTTTATCATTATGTCGATGAAGCTGTCCAGGGTCTCACGGCTCTCTGTTTCTGTCGGCTCAATCATGATGGCATTGCTTACGATAAGCGGGAAGTATATTGTCGGCGGGTGATATCCGTAGTCCAGCAGACGTTTAGCAACATCGAGGGTTGCAACACCATTTTCGCTATCCAGAAGGCCGCTTAGTACAAACTCATGCTTGCAGACCTGATCAATGGGAAGATTGTAGTATTTCTTCAGCTTACTCATCATATAGTTAGCATTAAGTACTGCCTTCTCACTAACTTCCTTCAAACCGTCGGCGCCCATGGAAAGTATATATGCATATGCCTTGACAGCGACTCCGAAGTTGCCGTAGAAGCCTTTAACCTTGCCGATAGAATCAGGTCTGTCATAATCCATGATATATTTATCGCTCTTTTTCTCTACAACAGGAACGGGGAGGAATCTAACAAGGTCTTCTCTGACACCTACCGGTCCGCTTCCCGGTCCCCCGCCGCCGTGAGGAGTGGAGAAGGTCTTGTGTAGGTTGAGATGGATAACATCAAAGCCCATGTCCCCGGGTCTTGCTATTCCCATTATAGCATTGGTGTTTGCTCCGTCATAATAGAGCAATCCGCCAGCCTCGTGGACCAGATCCGCTATCTCCTTTATGTTCTGTTCGAAAAGCCCCAGAGTGCTTGGATTTGTGAGCATAAGACCCGCTATTTCGTCATTTAGCACTGACTTTAGAGTTTCCAGATCAACAGCACCGTTCTTGTCAGACTCTATTTCCACGATTTCAAAGCCTGCAACAGCGGCGCTGGCTGGGTTTGTACCATGGGCAGAGTCGGGGACTATTATCTTTTTCCTTTTCTTGTCCCCGCGGCTCTCGTGGTATGCTTTCATGATCATTAATCCTGTAAGCTCGCCATGAGCTCCGGCTGCCGGCTGGAGACTTACCCTCTTCATACCGGTTATTTCTGAAAGCATAGTGTCAAGCTCATACATCAGTTCAAGAGCACCCTGAACAGTATCCTCCGACTGGAGGGGATGTATATGGCTGAAACCGTCAAGAGAAGCAACATCTTCATTTATTTTCGGATTATATTTCATTGTACAGGAGCCGAGGGGGTAAAAACCTGTATCAACTCCGTAATTCTTATCGGATAGGTTTGTGAAGTGCCTTACAACATCAACCTCGCTGACCTCCGGCAGTTCAACCTCCTCCGATCTCAGCAGGGAGCCGGGGATCAGACTGTCAAGGCTGGTTTCGGGAATATCACAAGGCGGCAGACTGTATGCTTTTCTTCCTTCTCTGGAAATTTCAAATATCAGTTTGTTATAATCCTTCATCGTACCACCTCCATTACCTGAGCTAACTTGTCGATCTGTGCTTTTGTCCTCTTCTCTGTGACACAAAGCAGCATTCCCTTTGCAAGCTCCGGATATTCCTTACCCAGTTCAAAGCCTCCGAGTATATTCTGTTTTAAGAGCTCACTGTTTACCTTGCTGGTAGGAGCTTCACCGGCTACTGCGAACTCTTTGAAGAATGGCTTGTTGAACAGCAGCTTATAATTACCGTTCTTGGTGATTTGGCTCATGGCATAGTGAGCTTTTTTTGCGCTTTGCTCGGCTACTTCCTTTAGACCCTTCTTACCCATTGTGGTCATGTAGATTGTGGCCATAAGAGCATTAAGACCCTGGTTGGAGCAGATGTTGGAGGTTGCCTTGTATCTGCGGATATGCTGTTCTCTTGCCTGCAGTGTAAGCACAAAAGCTCTCTTTCCGTCCACATCCTCAGATTGCCCTACTATTCTTCCGGGCATTTTTCTCATCAGCTTTGATGTAGTCGCCAGGAATCCTAGATATGGGCCTCCGAAGTTCAAACTGTTACCAAGGGACTGTCCTTCTCCGACAACAATGTCAACTCCTGAATCTGCAGGGCTCTTGAGTATTCCAAGGGATATAGGGTCAACATAATCTATCAATACTGCCTTATTTGCATGAACTAATTTTTCTACTTCAGTCAGATCCTCAATAATTCCAAAGAAATTGGGATTCTGTACTATCACACCGGCAGTTCCTGCTTCCACAAGGGTTTTGAGCTTTTCAACATCAGTTACTCCATCTGTCATATCAGCTTCAATGACTTCCACATCCCGGAACCTAAGGTAACTCTTAAGCACCCTTCTTACTTCAGGATGGACTGTCTTTGATACGATGACTGAGCTGCGCCTTGCATTCTCCACCGCCATCATAGCAGCTTCAACACATGCGGTTGGCCCGTCATACATGGAAGCATTGGTAACATCCATGCCGGTAAGATTGCAGATCATCGTCTGATATTCAAATATGACCTGAAGAGTACCCTGGCTTATTTCAGGCTGATATGGAGTATATGCGGTATAAAACTCCGATCTCATAGCCAGATGCTTTACTATTGTAGGAATATAATGGTCATAAGCTCCTGCACCCAGAAAACAGACCAGATCGTCTGTGCTTTTATTCATATTGCTCAGGCTTTTCATATGGTCGGAAAGCTCTAATTCTGATAGGGGGCTGCTAATGTTGAGCTTTCTTTCCAGTCTGAGCTTGGCAGGTATATCTACGAACAAATCCTCGATGGATTTTGCTCCTATGCTGTCAAGCATCAATTTCTCGTCAGCTTCGGTATTCGGCATATACCTATGCATATTAGGCCTCCTTACTGCAGAAATCCTTGTACTCCTGCTCGTTCATTAGATTATCGAGATCAGCTTTGTTAGTGAGTTCAACCAATACGATCCAGTTTTCATAAGGGCCTTCGTTTATAAGCTGTGGGGAATCTGAAAGTGCTTCATTTACTTCAAGCACCTTCCCGGATACTGGGAGATATGAATCAGAAGCTGCCTTTACAGACTCAATTACGCCGAAAACATCCCCTGCATTTAGCTCATCACCAACTGAGGGCATCTCAACATATACGATTTCCCCTAAAGCATGCTGCGCAAAGTCTGTAATACCTACATAAGCCTTTTCACCTTCGACTCTGACCCACTCATGATCGTTTGAATACATCAATCCTGATTTTGTTTCCATTTTTCATTCCTCCTGATTATTTATTTAACTGATTATTTTATTACTTTTTATAATTCTTTGTATAGAACCTTCTGCTTACAACTTTGGCTCTAACGGTATTTTTTCTTATCTGGATGTCTATTGGTGTTCCGATTTCGGAATACTCAATATCAACCATTGCCAGACCAATGTTCTTCTTTAATGTAGGTGAACTGTAACCTGTTGTGACAAATCCAATATTCTTGCCGTTGGATAAAACATCATAGCCATGCCTCGGTATACCGGGCCCTTCCATCTCAAAACCAACTATCTTTCTCTTCAAGCCTTCAGCTTTCTGCTTTTCCAGAGCTTCCTTACCAATAAAATTCGGTTTGTTCAGTTTTACAAACATTCCGAAGCCTGCTTCTAAAGGTGTGATCTCCGGTGAAAGCTCGTTTCCATAAAGGGGCAGATTGGCTTCAAACCTCAGAGTGTCTCTTGAACCAAGTCCGGCAGGCTTTACGCCCTTTTCCTTACCTGCTTCAAGTATCTTATCCCAGACATGCTCTGCATCTTCGTGATTCATATAAATTTCGAAGCCGTCTTCACCGGTGTAGCCTGTACGTGATATTAGGCAGTTCTTGCCGGCAATCTTAACATCTTTTTTGAAATAGAAGAAAGCGATATCGGAAAGCTTGGTATCGGTAAGCTCCTGCAGCACTTCTTCAGCCTTTGGGCCTTGTAGGGCAACCTCGGAAACATCCTCGGAAATGTTCTTGAGCTCAACAGCGTAGTTTCCCGTATTTTCCTTCATCCATTGAAAATCCTTATCAACATTGCTGGCATTGATTACAAGCAGATAGAAATCGTTTGTATGCTTGTATACCAAGAGGTCGTCGACTATACCTCCGTCAGGATAGCACATCATTGCATAAATAACCTGATTTTCATTCAT
>JAWLHF010000008.1:0-41204 GCA_041690515.1 Clostridiaceae bacterium
TATCTGCTGCTCGGGGGAAAATGCAGGTACTGCAAAGGGAGGATTTCATCCAGGTATCCCATTGTTGAATCAATAAACGGTCTTATTTATATATTGCTTTTTTATTATTTCGGATTGACTCCTGCTTTTGCTTTTTACTGCTTGACTGCAAGTATTATCATTGTGATATCCATTATAGATTATTATGAGCAGATGATACCGGACGGAC
This sequence comes from Clostridiaceae bacterium, assembly GCA_041690515.1. Taxonomy (GTDB): domain Bacteria; phylum Bacillota; class Clostridia; order Lutisporales; family Lutisporaceae; genus BRH-c25. The sequence continues at coordinate 209 of JAWLHF010000008.1, forward strand.
TTATAATTTTGGTATTGATATCTGCTGTAATATTCAGGGCAGCGGAATACTTTCTATATGGAAGGATTACGGTATTTTGGGACAGTGCTTTGGGTTTTCTGACCGGAGGACTGCTGTTCCTAATCATTGCAATAGTATCAAAGGGTGCCATGGGCGGAGGAGATATAAAGCTTATTGCAGTGTTGGGCATTATGCTGGGATATAAGAGGATACTCCTAAACATGCTGCTGTCCTTTGTGACGGGGGCTGTTGTTTCAATAATACTGATGCTGCTTGGGAAGAAGGGAAGGAAGGATGCGATACCCTTCGGTCCCTTCATTAATGTTTCCTGGCTCATAACTCTTTTATTCGGTGACAGTATCATCCGCTGGTATATAGAAAGATTTCTCACGTAGGGGGAGGATTCATGAAGAAGCAGCATAATAGGGGATTTACGCTTATTGAGATAATAGTGTCCATAGCACTGCTGGCCATAATAGCCTTATTTTTGCTGCCTATGTCCATGTATGGAATACAGTTTTCCAGGTGGAACGGTATAAAGCTTACTGCAATGAATCTTGCATACTCTCAGGTAGAATGGCTGAGGACCCTGGATTATAATGATGAGCTTGGTTTGAATTCAATAGGGTATTCACCTAAAGGGATAGTAGAAGAAAAGCTGTATCTCAACGAACCGGGCTCAGACCCAAAGACCATCCAAGGCATTGAATACAAATTGCTGACCAGCATTTACTGGGAAAGTGCTGAATCCTATAACGGGGATTTTGTTGCAAATGCAATTAAAAAAGCCGATGTGACGGTAAAGGCAAGGGACCCCATTTCCGGGAAAGAAAAGACCTATGCTGTGACAGGGACATTGATAGCCTTCGAGGGAGAGCGTAGTCTGACTTCCTTTATTCCTCTTAAGATAAGGGTATTGACCGGCAGTGATTTTTCCGAGGGTGCCAAGAATGTAAAGGTTATTGTTAACAACCAAAGCAATACCATGGTTTCCTGGGGCAGAACAGATGAAAAGGGAGAGGTTGTTTTCACTGATCTTGCAAATGCTGTCTATAAGGTGTTTCCTGATTCATGGGAAGAAGGGGATATGACGGCAAGGCCTACTGGAAAAAAGACAAACGCCGGCAAGGAAGAATGGATATATGAGGTTCTCCTGGAGGTTGGAGGTTCTGCTGATAACAGTATTGACCAGACTTTTTATGTGGATTACCCGGCTTATATAATATTGACAGGCTATGCTGATACATTGCTGAATAGCGCTTACTGCAGTCTGAATCCGATTTATGACCCTCCCGAGGGACAGGAGGCGGATCTCGATCTTGGCAGCAGCCTAAAGGATCTCTCGTCAAAAAAGATATGGAGAGAGTGGATATATGAGCATAAAATAAGCTTTGGAGAAGATGAATATTTCTTTGTTGAAAAGGACAGCGGAAATCTCTGGAACGGAAGCTTTGAATATAAAAAAGGTGCGGTAACGAAAAAAGAGCTGAAGCTGGCATACGGACTAAAGGATGGGAACTTTATAAAGAATGGGGACGGAACCATTACTCTGGAGGTCGGCTTCACAACTTCAGTGGAGGGCATAGACACCATGATGTTTTCTATATATCAGGGAGATGATGAGGTGGATTATTCGGATGTGGCCATTACGCAGGCTGTAAGCGGACAATACAACAAATACCTGATAAACCTCAAAACAGCCAAGAATATTACATCGGATACCCTCAGCTTTGTAATTGACAATAAAGAAGCAGACACCCTTGTGAATGAATACGGTATGAAGCTTGTTCAGGACAGAAATTACTGCAGACTTTCTGTAAAGTAAAAGGAGTAGCTTTGATATGAATTATGGTAATGGGAAGGCAAAATACGGTAACAGTGGCTTTACCCTGATAGAGCTGCTGCTTGTTGTGCCTTTGATAGCTGTGATATTCATGCTGGGCTATAATATACTGTTCCTTTCCCATAGGAGCTTCAGCAGCGTTGGAAGGAGCATGGATGTGGCAGAAGAGCTCAGATTTTTTCAGACAAATATTCAAAAGGAAGCCAATGAAGCAAAGAAATCTGAGGAGTTAAAGGATGCCCTGCATAGAGTAAGCTCCACTGAATTGTATATATATACTGATATTGATAATTCAGACGGCAAGAATATCCCTGAGCTGGTGAGATACAGATTGTCAGAGGGATGTATTATGAAAGATGTAAAGAAGCCGGCTGGGTCGGAATATCCCTATACTTACACCTCTCCCTTCGGGGAAGCACAGAGGGTATTGAATAATGTGGCAAATACGGATATATTCTTTCAGCAGCAGCCCATCAGGATCGTTGATGAATACAGTCAGGAGTCAAAGGATTATAGAATGAAGCTGAAAATGAAGCTTGTGATTGAAGCAGCTCCTAAGGACATAGAAATACAGAGCTATCTGGTATCAAAGAGCAGGGCAGAAGCGGAATAGAAGGGAATGGAAATTATGAGTCCCATTAGAAACAATAAAGGCTTTACTATTCCTTTGGTGCTTGTCGTAATGAGCATTACGGCAATATTAGGCTTTGCTTCGCTGAGCATGGTGAACTCTCAGGCAAGGTTCAATTGGATTGATGACTCTGCAAAAAAAGCCATGGAATATGCAGAGGCAGGTTATAATGTATATCTCTGGCACCTGAACGATAATGTGAATTATTACAGTACCCAGGAAAGTATAGATATGCAGAACATAGACATACCCTTCATGGATGGATATTACAGGCTGGAGGTTACCAAGCCAAGTGATACTGACAGGTTCATAACAATAAAATCAACAGGCTGGACCAAGGACAATCCGGATATCAAAAGGACCCTAGAGGCAAAAATTAGGAAAAAGCAGTTTGTACATCACGTATACGTAAGCGATAATGACGGGAATTCAATATGGTGGACCTCAGGGGATGAGAGCCACGGACCGTATCATACCAACAGAAACCTCTATACAAGAGAGGGCAGCGGGGTATACAACGATACTCTCAGAAAGACAGTGCAATACCCTGTGTTTTTTGATACGGTTACTTATTCCGGCAGTCATGACGAAGACATACGGTCATCATATTGGAACAGTGCATATCTGTCTGGAAAACCTTCAAAGGTGGACAAGCTGGAATTTCCAGCCACTAATTCACAACTGAAATTATGGGCTGAAAAGGACAATATGGTTTTTTACGGAAGAACCTGTATATACCTGGATGGTGAGTATATAAGGGTAAGAAACGGTAATGCAGCAGCAGCCCAGATAAAGAGCTACAGAATAAGCGATATTAAGAATAAAGTAATATATGTTGACAAGGCAGCAGGAGGAGGTACAGGCAAATTTGACCTTAAGTCCGGCAACATATTCATATCAGGTGAGATTAAAGGGGTACTGACAATTGCAGCTGCCAATGACATTTATATAACCTACGATGACCCTACAAACTGGTATGACTATGATCCGTCAGCGCTGTACGACAGAAACAATAAGCCTAATCAGCCGCCTACAAGCTTCAGATGGTCAGACAACAGGAATTACAGCTATCCGGAAGAGGGCGGTATAAGCTACAGATCTACTACTTTCAGTTCATCTCATAAACCTGCCGGAAAGGATTTTTACATTAGGGAGGCTAACGGTAAAGATATGCTGGGACTTGTAGCCAACAGTGACATTTTTCTGATGCACTACGGGTGGCCCAGAATGTCCGGAGACGGCGGAGAACCTTACTGGTATTTTGAATGGGAGTGGAGAAACTGGGGAAGCTGGTGGAATACTGACTACAGATGGGGAAAGGTCAGCAAGACCTATGATGTTTCACCCAAAAATGCAGCCATACATTCCGCGTTGTTTGCAGTAAACGGTGGTTTTGGATTCGAGGAGTACGACGAAGGAGCCAGAAAAGGCGACATTACCTTATGGGGTAATATCACCCAGAAGACCAGACTCCCTGTGGGTACTATAGGAAGTACGGGCTACAACAAAAAGTATTTCCATGACCCGAGAATGTTCTATGATTATCCTCCTCACATACTGGAACCTGTTAATGTGGGCTGGGAGATACATGAATGGAAAGAGATTGAATAATGTAAGAGTTTTATGGAACTTAAATATAGGAGGAATTTTATTTGAAAGGGATATCATTATTTAACAGAGATATAGCATGTATTGACTTAGGCTCAAATGAAACAAAGATCATTGCCGGTAATCGGAGTAAAAACTGTATAGCAATAAAGAAAGCGTTTTCCTTTAATACACCTCAAAATTCCTATGAAAATGGTTATATAAAGGATGAAATCAGGCTGCTGGATGCTGTAAGTGAGGAATTGAAAAGGAACAGCATTTTAAAAAGCCCTTGCCATATTACAATAAAAAGTACTGCCGCACTGACCAGGGAGATACTGATTCCTACAGTTAGCAGCAAAGAAGTGGAGGGTCTTTTAAGATATCAGCTGGCAGAGTGCCTGCCTATGGATCCGGAAAAATATGTTGTTCAGCATAGACCCATTGACAGGATTGCAGTTGATGGAAAGGAAAAGCTCAACATATTTGTGGTGGCAATACCAAAAGATATAGTTGAAATGCATTACAATTTTTTAAAGGAGCTGGGTTTGAAGCCGGAGGTTATGGACTATCAATCAAATGGATTGGCGAAGCTTCTGGCTTATTCAGACAGAGTAAACGAAGGTATAAGTCTCAGTCAAAAAAATGTTGCAGCAATTGACTTGGGTTATTACAGTACAGAAATAACCATAATAAGCGGCGGCAGTGTCAAAATAAGCAGAGTTCTTGATACCGGCGGTTTGAATCTGGATAAGAATATCTCAGCCCTGATTGATGTATGTGAGGCTGATCTGCAATCATACAAACAGTCTATCACCGATGTCAGCTCAGTAGAAGAAAGCTATTCGGACTGTAGCAGATATATGAATATTGTAAGAACAAGTATCGAGAATATAATGTCCAGAATTGACAAGATTTTTAAATATTATGCCTCCAAAGGTCCTGACAGCAAGATTGAAGCATTGGTGCTGCACGGGGGATTATCCGGAATAAAAGGTATAGAGAAGCTTTTTAACAACTACTTCGGTATTCCGGCTGTGGTTCTTTATAAAGCAGATAAAGTGCACATAGCGGAAGATGTCAATAAATATGCCAATTGCATTGGTGCATTAATCAGAGATGATGGGGTGCAATAATATGAAGGATTTTAACTTTTTCTCATCATACAGCAGAAAAAACGAAAGAAAGACTGCTGATAAGACAATTTTGATAATCAATGGGCTTGTGATACTTATCGTACTGGGAATTATGTCCTGCAGCATGGTTAACTTCATAACTATCAGAAAGCTTAATAAAGATATTGATATACTAAATGCAGAATTAGAGATATCAAGAAAGAATCCGAAGATTTCGGAGATACTGGAGAAGAACAAAGAGGCAAGCAGGCTTAAGGGAGAGTTATCAAAAATCTATGCTCTGGACAGCCAAGCAGAAAAAAGGGATGCTGTCAGCGGATTTATTCTGGAAGCAGTTAAAGACTGTACCCCCTCAGAATTGTTTCTAAAGTCAATGGTAGTGAACCAATCCGGAATAAGGATAGAGGGAAGGTCAAAGGATAAGGAGTCCATAGCCCGGTTCGGGCATAATCTTAGTGCGTTGGAAAAGCTGAATAAGGTATTTATACCGCAGATCAAAGCTGCTGACGGATATTTCAGCTTTTATCTTGAAATTGAACTGGGGGAGGAGATGCCTGATGGAGTTGAAACCGGAGAAAAATAAGCAGTTTGGTAATTTCAGTATCAGCAGGAAAGAAAAAAGCCTTCTCCTTCTATTGGCTGCAGCAGCGGCATTGTGGTTATCCAATAAATTTTTTCTGGCTCCGCAGGGAGAGATGATAACCGGACTAAAAGCCGAAAAGGCAGGTTATGAAACCGAGAAGATGAGTATTCAGGAGATCCTTTCCGGAGAGAGCAGGATACAAAAGGAATGGGAAGATATAAGAGCAGAGCATGAGAGAATTGCGGAGAAATACTATTCCAATGCAAATCAACCGGAACTGATGCATATGCTGAACGGCATAATAGATAGCAGCAAGCTTGAAATAGCAAGCATAAGCTTCCGTGAACCGGAGACCGTAAGAATAGAAGAGGCTGAGGCTGAGTTTTCCGGTATAGCCCTTGCATACAGGGGAAGCTTTTCCGAATTGGAAGAGTTTATTGCTCTAGTGAAAAGCAGCCCCAAAAAGTTTATTATAGAACAATTATCCTTAAATAAGGAAGATGGTGACAGGTTGAATGGGGAGCTGACTTTAAGCGCTATTGCCTATGAAAAGGCTGACAGCATTGAAGATGGATATTTCAACGGGAGCCATTATAAGAATATGAATAAAGCTGATCCCTTCAAGGCTTTTGATGGATATGTGGAAGTACCGGTAGAGGATGGCGAAGGCGGCGATGAGGATAAAAGAGCTTTATTGTGTGATCTGGAAGCTGACAACATATATTTTATGGGGACAGGCTCGGGGGTTACAGGAAAGGTAGAGCGGTTCGGTACTGCAAGATACGGTAAGACCTCCATCAGGACTGAATATTTCATATCAACAGGCTATCAGCCGGAAAGAGCTTTTGTGGTATTGGATGATCAGGATATCAGTATCAAGTATCCTCCTTCATCAATAGGGATATGGGTGTATTCCTACGGATACTCTCCTGTTACTGTAGGATTAAGGTTCCGGGACGAAGACGGGGAAAAGGTGGATATTGAGCTGGAAAAGGGAGTCAGCTGGCTGGGATGGAAATTTATATCTGCTGTCCCTCCGCAGGATGTAAACCTATATCCTCTTAAGCTTGACAGAGTCTATCTTGAATTGGGGCCTGACAAGGATGATTATGGAGTACTGCTTTTTGACAGGATTGAGGCAGGTTACCCGGAGAATGAGGAAAGCAGTGCAGACAATGGAAGCTATATTTTCTATGTGGTAAAGCCTGGAGATACCTTTGAGTCCATAAGCGAAAGCTTTTATGGAAGCAGGTCCCGGGCAGCAAAGGTTGCGGCAGACAACGGATTATCAAGGACTGCACTGCCGGAAGCAGGTAAAGTGCTGGTTATAAGGAAATAATGTGAAAGGGTGATTGGAATGAAACAAAAGTTGAATATTATAGTCGTTATAGCAGCATTATTTTGTACCTTCATGTTGTTTCCCGCATTATCAGTATATGCAGAATCAGAAAATGATGAGGGCTACAAGGATGGTTATAACAGCGGCTGGACTGACGGCATAACAGCAGCCTGGGATGATCTGGACGAAAACAACAGAAGGAGTTATTCAAAGGCATTGCCCAGTAATTCTGAAATTGAAGAATACTACGAGTTAGATGAAGAAAACAAGAACTACAGGACAGGTTTTTTATCAGGCTACAGGACAGGCTTTAGGGAAGGCTATAATTTTGGCTATGACAACCCGCAGTATGGAGCAAATTCCAAGGTGTTGTATGATGAAACTCTGGGCTATGCCATGGGTGAAATAAACGGGAAAATTGATTACTATGCCGGAAAGGACAATAAATGGGGCAGCTCAATTCCGTCAACCTCCGAGTTGATTTCTATTTTTCAACTGAAAAAAGAATCAGAAGCATATAAGAATGACTTTATAACCAACTTCAAGGTGAAATACAGGGAAGGTTATGAATACGGCTATAGGACTGCAAAGTTCCAACCGGTTCAAACAGCAATAGACCAAGGCACCAAAGATGGTGAGCGGTTTGGTGAGCTGTTGGGAGGGAACAATGGAAGACTTGATTATTATTACGGCGCAGGCAGTCAATATGACAGAGATATGCCGTCTGATAACGAGCTAATGGGCATTTTTCTGTTGAAAAGGGACTCTGAAGACTATATGTATTCTTTTCTCTCTTCCTTCAAAACTAAGTACAGGGAGAAGTATGAAGAAGCATACAGGGCGGCAAATGCTGAAGCCAATGCTCTGCTATTTGCAAAAGGATACGAACATGGCAAGGATATTGGAATACTCAAAGGTGAAAGCCTTGCAAAGATTGACCGTATCATGAATGTAACCAATAATGAAGCCAGGAATATCATCAGTGAACAGGATATAATAAAGGAGTATCTGCTTTTCAATGAGGATGAAAAATACAGGGAAGGCTTTGTAAGCGGGTACAGGGAAGGAAGAAAAACAGGCTATATGGCTGCTTATCAAGAAAGCAATTATGAGTACGGTATGAAAAAGGCTGTATCTCAGATTGTTCCAATAAGCGGGGCAGAATTGTTATCGGGTGATCAGAAGCTGAAGCTGTCCATTGAAAAAGGAATATTTTATAATGACATCGTAGTGTCAATAGACCAGCTTACCGCAAGCAACACCGTTGCAAAATTGCCTTCCCGTGAAAAACTGGCAAAGGCATCGGATATTTATACCATCAGGTTTTCGAATTCCAATAACTATGTTAATAGGGACAGGCCAATAAAGCTGAGCATCGAGTATTATGGTCCTGAAAATGGCGGAATATATAAGTATTCTGATGAAGGATGGGTCTATGTTCCAAGCAGGATCATTGCCGGCAGCATCATCACATATATAAATCCGGAAGCAATCAACAGGAATAGTGGAATCTACGCAATTTTCCTTGACGACAAAGTCAGGAATCCCAATGATCTAAGAGGCCATTGGGCAAAGGATGAGATAATTGCATATTTGAGAAGAGGAATCATAGGTGCATTTGAGGACAATACTTTCAGGCCTGACACCCCATTGAATCACGGCCAAGCCGTGGAGTGGATCAACAGAGTATATAAGAAACAGCTTGAAATGCCAAAAACACCGGGAAGTTCCATAACCTATCTGCAGTTTGAGGAGCTTATAAGGAAAGCAACCGGTGACAAAACTTTCAGCTGGGCTTATATAGCGGAAAAAATCATGAGAAACAAAGATAAGAGATCAAACAGCTACAACTCCATGAACCATCATATTACAAAGGCAGAAGCAGTATATATGCTTTACTATATGAACGAATAAGAAACACGGGGAGTCATTCTCTCCGGACAAAAAGCGCAACAACACGGCAATCACAAAGATTGACCGGTTGTTGCGCTTTTAAGTTTGCTCTTATCTATCTGTTATAAGCATAGGGCCTTTGGTATTGAATATCAATTGATTGCTCTTGTATACTATATTTCCTGATGAGTCAAAGCCATGTATCTGGTAATTGTAAACCGTATCCGGCGACAAATCTCTGTCATAGTAAGAAGTGGAGGAGACCCTAGCTATTTCGTCATCATCCCTGCAAACAATATACCCGGATATATCAGAATCAACCAGCTTTCTTCCCCAGTCAAGGAGCACTTTTCTGTAACCCTGTCCGGTGGCCTTCAGATCAAAGGATTCTGACGAGTTCATGGCATCATGCATAGTTTTGTCAATGAGAAATTGAACTTTTCTATTTAAATCATTTTCACTGCTGAGGAGGAAGTTGTCCAAGATATCAACAGTAATAACCGCCGATTTATCCTTATTCTTTATCCTCAATACTGAGGCTTCGGTCTCAACAGCAGCAGGATTGCCTGATTTGATACGGTATTGGGACTTGTCGAGATACATTATGCTACTGTCATCGAATACTGCCCTGACTTTAATGGGGACTGCACTGCCTGCAATGGCGGCATTAAAGGGCAGCTCTATCTGGAATTCACTGACTGTATGTCCGGACATGAATCTCAGATTTGAAGTTTTCGCATCCAGTATGTTAATTACGGTATTCAAATCCGCGCTTATCCTATGTGCGGCTTCTTTTTTGAGATCTTGATCCTCATAAATGGTCTTCAATATGTCCTGTATGGTATACTTAAGCTTCACGGCTGTTTCTGCCTTGTCACCGGTAAGCTCTGCTGGTATCCCGGCAAAAAGCTTCTTGTAGTTCTCCCCCTGTCTATGATCCATAGCCTTGCAAGGGATATATATATCGTCAATCTTCCTTATTATATCATCAAGTACTGCTCTTATCGCTTGCTCAGGGTTTCTTCCGGTGACCATCGAGGGCTTGCTGAAGACCCCAAGCTTTAGTGCTTCGTCATAACTGCTGCCATATAATGAATCAAATTCAAAAATCGCTATTCCATTGGTATTTGCAGACCTTACTGCGTCAATCTGTCTGATGAGGACCTTTTTATCAACTCTCGTAAAGGTGGCAATTCCCGAAGTTATTTGAGAGTGGCCTCTGGAAAACGCCCATGTATTTATTAGATCATCAACTACAGGACCTTCATGGAGATAATATGACATGGGTATCAGGGTATCGATATAGTCCTTCCTTGTCCATGCCTTGGGGTCCTGATATATATCAGCAATAGTCTTGGCGTATTCCGGCCATACATCTGCAGATATATGGATATTAGGATTTATGGACCTTATCTCCGATATAACTCTGTATGCATAGGAGCTTATAATATGTGCTCTGAATTCACACCATTTCTCCCATAATTCGTCCTGTACATCCAGAGATGCAGGATCAGTGCCTGTATATGCTTTGAACAATTGTCTGGTATACATGTCATAACTGAAGTCGTTTGTATAATCTCCCGAATGGGAGTATCTCATATAGTCAAACTGGATGCCATCAATGGGATATTTCTTGACCAACTCTTTGTACAGGCCTGATAAAAAGTCACGTACATCCGGCAGTGCGGGATTTAAAAAGTAGTATTTGGTCTTGCCGTTTTCCAGGTAATATAAATCGCCTTTTTTACTGACAGCCATCCACTCTGGTTTCTTTTCGGCTATAGGGGGTCCGACAAGGAAGTTTTCCACCCATGCATGCAGTTCGATTCCTCTGGAATGAGCTTCCTTTATGTAAGCATCAAGTACATCGAAGCCTTTGAATATAGGGTTTTGCACCATAAACTCATTTTCGGAGGGGTATATGGAGTAACCGTTGAAATAAGCTTCCAGGTATATAGTGTTTATATTAAGTTCTTTCAGCATATCAAGTTTTTTTCTTACACCTTCAATGCCGGTTTCCTTTGGTCTCAGCCATATTGCTCTGTTTTCAACCAAGGGTGATTCAAAGGTCATGAAATATATTTCGTCAGCAGCCTTTTGCATTTCCTTTACAGATTTTACCAAGTCTTCAAATGCTCCACTCTCTGTTCTTGCCTGTATATCCTTTAGCCTGGCCTCGGCCATGTCAATCATGCTTTGGATCTTTTCATAATCAACATCCAGATAATTGAGCTTTGCAAAATCAAGTCTTTCTTTTGCCGCCTCAATGCTGAAGGAGGCTCTGCTTATGTATGAGTCTGGGGTGAGTATTACAACAACTTCCTTCCTGTCCGGTGACAGTGATACAGAAGAACCCAGCAAAGCGTTATTACTAAGCCAGTTAAGCTTGTCCCCGTGTCCTGAGAGGACATAGCCACCTTCGGGGATCTTTAAGTCATTGCCTCCGGTACTGATTACCCTTCCTTCGCTGCTTACCGCCACTTCATAACCGTAGGGATTTGTTCCGGTGCTTTCACCATAGCTGCTGTCGTATATTATTAGCTGGTTTGGGCCTCTAAAGCTGTCATAAGGCTTGCCCTCGGCAGCATCCCATGCGGCAGGATTGTCTTCTATAGTCATGGGGTTCATAGCGGCAAAGCTCACTTTTGCTGCGCTGTAGAGCTTTAAACTATCGTCGAATATTGCGATATTGTCACCAACCTTCGCTTTTTCCTGTACCTGCTTGTAATATGAGCTCCCTGAGTGTAGAGATATCACCATGCCGTTTTCAGGTATGTATGAGTTGTTCTCAGGGGCTTTGCCCTCCTCGCCTATCATATCTGCTATATGTGTGATAATGCCGTTTATCGCCGTAAGCTCAATCCCCCAAGGGTTTGTCTTTGTTGTTTCTCCGTGAGAGGGCTTATATAGTACGGTCTGATTGGCGTTTCTTATCGAATTGATCTGGTCTATGGGAACGATTATATCATCCAGTCTGAAATACATGTCAGGGGAGACCGGCATATCTATCCCTGAAAGGGTTAGGGAATCTCCAACAACAAGTATGTCAGCAAGGTTCTTATCCGGTCCTGTATAGGACAAGACATAGCCGTTGGTAGGAATGTATGTACCTGTGGCACCGTTGGTGTTCTTTGAGGCTATTATGTTATTCACCACGACCAGCTCAAAGGTGTCTGCATCGAAAGGATCTGTGAATTCACCGTAGTTCCTTGTATATATTATGACTTTTCCTTCCTTACGATCTTCATCAATCAAGTCAACAGGGCAGGAGGTATTGTCCTGAAGTATTATCTCAGGAGTGGTCCGGGGTTGTATGTCATCTGCATTTACATTGATGGAAGCCATAGCGGGTATAAGGAAAAAGATGCTTAGAATAATGATTTTTAGATATCTCACTTTTACAACTCCTTTGCATTTTCGACTTAATTGGTGCTAAGCAGATTATATCAGAGAAAATATTCCAGGCAAAGGGCTTGAGGGGACATAAGCACGAAATGATAAGATAATGTAATATTTGTAGGGTGCAGCTGTCTTTTTATGCTTCAATTCCTATAAAAATGTCATATCAAAAATGTGCATGTCTAAAACTTTTCATTTATAAAAGCTAAAGTTGACAAATAATTCGTAGGCCTTGTGTTAGAATCGTTATACGGTAAATACAAATGATGGAAGGAGTGTTTCCTTCCTGAAAATTGTGTGGTGAAAGAACACATGAATTAAAGTAAAGGAGGTCGCTTATGTTTAAAAAGGTATTGGCATTATTACTCGTATTTGCCATTTTACTGCCTATATGTCCTGTGGAGGGAGAGCAGCAGGCGGTAAGAACAATGGCAAAACCTTTATCCTACGATGAACGGCTTGAGAAAACAGACAGAAATACCGAAGTCGACGCTGCTGTCGAATACATCGGAGTTGAGAACCCATATGGGGCGGAGAAGGCAGGAGAGGAGGATGTTGACAAGTCTGCTTATCTTCTGATGGAACAATCAGAAGCAGAGGGAGACTATGAAGGCAAATCCATCGAAGCATATGGAGAGATTGCATATAGGCATATGGAGCATTTATCTGAAGATATAGGTGCAAGAGTGGCTGACAGTGTATATGCAAAACCTGCTGAAGATGACCCGGAACTGATGGCGAGAGAGTACCTGGTCCGGGAGTTTGAAGGCTTGGGTTATGAGGTCGATATTCAACACTTTGATTTCTGGAGCAGAGGATCTTACCAATCTGCCAATGTCATTGCTTCAAAGCAGGGAGTATCAGACAAGGTGGTCATAGTAGGAGCACACTATGATTCTGTAGCACCAAAGCCAATTTGGATTGGTGCTTCGGCGGATGAAAAGACTACAGTAGCCGATGCAGTGTATATGTACGGAAAAGGTGCCGATGACAATGCTTCAGGTGTGGCAATTATGCTTGAAGCTGCTGAGCGGATAGCAGATATAGAAACACCCTATACAGTTAAGTTTATAGCTTTTGGGGCAGAAGAGAGAGGACTTTTTGGATCAAAATACTATGTTTCGCAAATGACTGAAGAAGATATTGAAAATACAGTAGCTATGATAAATCTTGACAGCTGCATAGCCGGAGACAATATGTACGTCTATGGAGATGAAGGAGAAAAAGGATGGGTCAGGGAACTGGCTCTGGATATTGCGGAAAGGCTGGGGCTTGACCTGACAACTCAGGAGGGGCTGAATGAGGAATATCCTGCAGGAACCACAGGGCTATGGAGCGATCATGCCCCCTTTGTAGGTGCTGGCATTCCATATGGGTATTTTGAGGCTACCAACTGGACCCTGGGGGACATGGACGGATATACCCAGGTTGATGTGGAGTATGGTCTGGATGGTGCAATATGGCATACCGGATATGACAATATCGGATACATAGAGGATACTTTTCCAGGAAGAATAGAGGAAAGGCTCAGTACCTTTACACAGGTACTCACCAACATCCTTGTTCTTATCAAAGAGCCGGGTCAGGGAGTTACAGGGGTGAATTTAAGTGATTACTCCATTTCAATGACTGAGATCGAAGAGGTTGAGATTGTTGCAGATTTGGGATATAAGCCCGATAAGGACAATTTGGTATGGACTCTCGGCGGTGTGGCATTCGATGAGTGGAAAAAGTACAATTCCGGTTCTTACTCCGGTGACTCTTTTATCACATTTGTTGAGGAGCCTGTAATTGAAGGAACTGTTATCAGGGCAAAGATAAGATTTGATCTTCCTTATGGAACGGTGGACCTGAGTCCAAGAAGGATCAGGGTTCTCTATCCGGCGCTTATAGGGCATTATGAACTGGCAATCAGAGATAGTTCAAATGATAGTGCTGTCAGCACATTAATAGAGTATAACGTATATGACAGCTATCATGTCTATGATGAAATAAAGCCTGCCATAGATGAGATAATCGAGAAAGCGGATCCTGATAGATATGTTGAATACAAGTCCCTGGGCACTACATATGACGGCAGGGATGTTCATTTTGCAATACTCGCAGAAGACGAGGAATCAGTAGAACAGTATCTTGATGAGTTGATGCCTCTCATGACGGAAAATCCTCAGATGCTGCAGGATAAGCTGGAAAGCGGGACTATGGGAGAATACAAAGTGCCTATATGGTTTAACAACATACATCCTGACGAGGCACCGGGCATAGATGCAATAATTGAGCTGTTTGAACAACTTACCACCCAAGAGGAAATAACATATAAGACAACAGGATCAATTAAAGATCCTAAAACTCAATATTCAGATGGAACAAATATTGAAGATCCGGATCAGGAAGCTGAAATAACAATAAAAGTGGATGAGGCGCTGGACAATGTGATTCTTCTGTTTAACTTCACTGTTAATCCTGATGGGAGATATTATAATACAAGAGGAAATGTCAATGGCTTTGATATCAACAGGGACAATGTCTATCAGACACAGGTGGAGGCAAGGCTGACAACGGAGGAAATAGCAAAATGGAAGCCTATGTCTTTCCTGGATTTTCATGGATTTATGCCGGGGTTTTGTATTGAACCCTGTACTACACCCCATGATCCTAATTTTGAGTATGACCTTCTTATAGAAAATATGCTTGAGCAGGCACATTTAATGGGAAAAGCCGGTGTAGCAAACACAAAATATACAAGATATGAGATACCCTTTGAGGACTATAACGGAGGATGGGATGACGGGGTACCTTCTTATACTGCGGTATATGCAATGTCATTGGGGGCTCTTGGACACACCATTGAAATACCTGAACTGAATGAAGCCTCGGTAGATGCTCTGGTAAATACCGGTTTTGCATCTATCAGTTACGTTGTAGAAAACAAGGACAGATTGTACAACAACCAGCTTGAGTTTTATGAAAGGGGCATAGAGGGAATAGACGCCAGAGAAGAAGTAGATCCATGGCTTTTGAATGCTGCCGGAGAAGTAATAGGAAGACCAAGAGGTGCTAATGAGAATTTTTTCCCCGAATATTATGTGATACCGGTAGACAAAAGAGTGCAGAAAAATGGTCTGGAAGCATACAAATTAGCCCAATACATGATAAGGAATGGTGTAAAGGTTGAAAAGAGTACTGAAGCTGTTACCGTTGAAGGTATCACCTTCCCCGCAGGAAGCTTTGTAATTGATATGCACCAAGCTTTGAGAGGCTATGCAAATGAAGTGCTTTATGACGGATATGACGTATCGGATTTTGCCATGATGTATGCTGAGATAGTAAATGTATTCCATGATACCAGGGGATTTGACAGATATGAGGTAAGGGATGAGGGCGTATTTGATGGAAAGACAGAAAAGATTGAAGAGGTTCATGTACCTGGGACTGTTGTCCCCGGTAAAGCGGAGAACTACGTTATAAGCAATAACAACAATGATGTTGTGAAGGCAGTCAACAAGCTGCTGAAAAAAGGCAGAAAGGTCAGAATGCTTACTGAAACAGGAAAAGGATACGTCAAAGGTGATTATATAGTTTCAAGGGATGATCTCATACTTGTTGCAGATGATCACTGTCTTGATGTGGCTGAATACACTGGAAAAAATGCAGAAGTCACACTGACGAAGCCAACAGTAGCAGCGCCGTCAGCATCGGGACATATGCTTTTTGCATTAAAGGAGCTGGGTTTTGATATAGTCGATAATCCGGAGGAGGGCAGCATTATTGTTACTGATTCATATGCTGATGTTGTATCAGAAATAGAAGCAGGCAAGGCATATGTAGGAGTTGGACCGGACTCGATGTATTTTGCAAAAGAAATACTGGGATTGGAAAGCTTTGATTATATAGATTCATACTATGAAGCGCTTATGCGTGGGAACATAGCGCAGGACAGCCTTATCACGGCAGGTTATCCTGAAGAAAGCGCCATTTACAATCCTTGGGGAGGTTATATAAGCTCCCTGCCGGAAGGTGCAAAGGTGCTGACGCAGATAAAAGCTGATGACACATACTTCAAAGCAGGCTGGTGGCCTGATACCGATATATACTATGGCGTTGACTATGGAAAGCTGCAGTCTAAGGGTAAGGCTCTGGCAATTACGACAGACTATGGAGAAGCAAAGAGCAAAGTCACTTTATTTGCCAACTATCTGGTAAATAAAGCTCACCCGCAGGGTGACTGGAGAATGCTGGCAAACTCTATATTTACATCATCGACCAATACAATAGATCCGGCAATTGCAAGCTTTGATAAGAAACATTCTGAAAGAAAGGACATAAAAGTTACTGTAAGCGGAAGCAGGCTAATAGCAGTCAAAAATGGAGGCTACGAACTGATAAGGGGTAAAGACTATGAAATTGACAGTAATGTTATGACCATAAAGGCAAGTTATCTGTCCACACTGTCCACCGGCAAGAAATCACTGACCTTGATATTTGAAAAGGGTAACAGCTGTGTATTGAATTTGTCGATAACAGACAGCACACCATCCGAAAGCGGCGGAGGCAGCAGCGGAGGCAGGCGACGCGCAAATTCTTCGAAACTCGAAGAAACTTCGGAAACTCAGACCGCTGTTGTTATATTCGTACCCACACCGACATTGGATAAAACAACAGGAATTGCATACGCCGAAATATCGGCAGAGACTATGGATAATGCAATTATATCAGCTGAACAGGAAAAGGATGGAAGGAAGCAGATAACTATAGCATTAGCCGCTGCAGAAGGAGCGAAGTCATATAAAACTGTCCTTCCTGCAAAATACCTGGCCGGAGACCCTGAAGTCCCTGCTATGCTGTTGAATATAGAGACAGCGTTGGGTACTGTAACAGTTCAGAATAACATGCTGCCGAAAGGCTTTGCCGGTGCCAGTGATAGTGTAGCAATTACATTGGGAGCTGCAGATACAAGCGGTTTATCTGATGAACTTATAGACAAATTAGCAGGAAGGCCTGTATTTGATATAGGTGTGGAAATCAATGGGGTAAGAAGGCAATGGAGTAATCCTGAGGTACCGGTGACTGTTACATTGAACTACAAGCCGACTGCTGATGAGTTGAAGAACCCTGACAATGTTGTGATATGGTATATTGATGATATCACAGGAGAACCGGTGCCTGTGCCAAATTGCAGATATGATACTGAAACGGAAACAGTCACTTTTACAACAACTCATTTGAGAAAATTTGCTATTGTATACAGCATGCCTGGCTTCATTGATATCGGCAGCTTCTCATGGGCAAACAAGGAGATAAATGCTATAACAGCAAGAGGGATACTGAAGGTACAGACAGATACAGAATTTGAGCCCCAGGGTTTTATAACCAGAGCAGAGTTTATATATGGCTTGGTACGCTCATTGGGTTTGAAGGCAAAGCTTGACGGGAATTTCTCAGACATATCCAATGAAGATTATTACTATAATGAAATTGGTATTGCTAAAGCACTGGGGGTCACTCAAGGAATGGGCAACAACAGGTTTGGTCCCGATAACCCCATTACACGTCAGGACATGATGGTACTGACTGCCAAGGCATTGAAAAAGGCAGGCAAACTTGATTCCTCCTCATCTGTTGATTTGAGCAGATTTGAAGACAGTATGGAAGTTTCAGACTATGCAAGAGAGAGTATTACACAGATAGTTGCCGACGGAATCATAATAGGCAGCGGAAACAGGATAAACCCGCGGGGAGCAACTACAAGAGCTGAAGCATCAGTAATTCTGTACAGGATAAATCAAAGATAGGATTTGGGCAATAAGGGGATGTAACGAAGCTTTAAGCTTTGTTACTTCCCTTTTCACTTTAATTTGGCAGGATAAGTGCGAAATAATAATTCATCTATACAAATAAAAAAAATGGCTACCACCTAACCCATAAGAGCGGCCATTTTCCTCATGTTGTGGGCTATACTGTGCAGCCCCCACTCAATACTTACTTTTTTAAGGCCTTTGAGTGAGAATCGTCGCATACCAAAATTGCCTTTGATATCACCAAAGACACTTTCAACTTCCACGGGGCGTAAACTCCGCATTTTAATCCCTATCTCGGAATTCAAGTTTTGCTTCGCTTTTTCTTTGTATAAGCTTAACTTTCGGTTAATGTTTAATCTTCTGTTAGCTCCCAGGTTTTCAGACTTTACACATTTCTCTCTATACGGACAGGTTGAACAATCTACACTTTCATATACTCGGATTGTACTTTCGTAACCATTTTCACTCTCGCGCTTGTGTTCATATTTGAAAACCAGCCTCTGATTATTTGCGCATATGTACTCGTCTTTTTCCTCGTCATATTTGAAATTCTGTACCTTTGTAATATCCTGTTCCCAGGCTTTGCTTTCTTCTTTGTGAAAGGTGTTGTACTTAACATAGTGCTGTATCTGGTTTTTTTCCAGATATTCATAATTTTCCTCACTTCCATAGCCTGCATCTGCAATAACATTGTGCGGAAGTTTTCCATCTAGAATCTTTTTTACTGTCTCCATGTGTCCCTTTAAACAGTTTGTATCCCCAGGATTTTGGTGCACACTGTAGCCTATGATAAACTGATTTTCTGTCCCAATTTGTACATTATACCCAGGCTTTAGTTGACCATTCAACATATGGTCCTCTTTCATTCTCATGAAGGTAGCATCTTTATCAGTTTGAGAGTAACTATTTCTCTCTGCTAATATTTCTTCCTGTCCCTCATATTTTTTCATCCTGGGAAGATAGTCTTTTTCAAGGGTTCTCTTAGCTTTCTTAAGTTTCTTAGTCTCTTCATCTGGTTTTTTGCCTTGAGGCTTGCTAGATAGTCTCTCATCGATCTTCTTTACAGCTTCGTCTATGGCTTCAGAATCGATAGGCCTTCCAATTCCCAGCTCTGCTAGATCATTATCCCCATACCCTATGTTCTCATCATCATTTATCTTATCTATCTCTTCAAACAATTCCTTGCATTTCTGCTTCAAGGCTTCCTTGTAGCGCTTTGTAGATTTGCCCCATACCCAGCTATATTTGTTTGCATTCGCTTCAATCTTTGTTCCATCTAAAAAGTAGTTTTCTAAATTAATGTATTTTTCTTTAATGAGCAGGTCGACAACTTCCGAGAACACTTCAAGGATAACATCTTTCATCCTCTCACTGCGAAATCTGTTGATGGACATGAAATCAGGGGTATTCCCTCCACAAAGCCACATATACATGATGTTTTCCCTAGCAGCTTTAGAGATTCTTCGGCAAGAGAATATCTTGTCTGTGTAGGCATATACAATTAGCTTAGTCATCATAACTGGATTGTAGCTTGATCTACCACCGCCAGGGTACTTTGCAAGCAATGGCTCTAAATTCATTTTGTCAATTGCACCATTAACCACACGTACAACATGGTTTTCAGGGATGAGAAAATCCATGCTCATTGGAATCATTAATTGGTTCTGATCATATGGCCTAAACACCTTTTTATCATGTACTTTTTCTCCTGCCTTTGACATTGAATATACCTCCAAACCCTTGAATTTAAATGATTTCTATATTACTATTGTTTCCATTTTTGACCTTTTTATGAATAAAAAATGGCCTAAAACCTTTCGGTTTTAAGCCATTTTATCGGGATAGTTTTGTTACATCCCCTTTGCGTTTACGGCTGCTACCACCAGAAGGGCCAGAACAAGCCTCCTAATAGCAAGAACAGGAAGGAAGCCCCAAGGAGTCCGAAAAATCCGAAGTTCCCATAGCCCATATAATTGCCGGACATGTCATATAATCTGCTGCCTCTGTAATAGCCTAAAGGTGTGCCGTATATTGAGCGGACATATCCGTCTTTTACATAAGCCAGGGGAGACATATATTCATCATACAGGACGCTTCCGTCGGTATATCCGAGTACATTATAATCAGTGTCATATATGGTATTGTTGTCTACATAACCACTTAGTCTGTTTCTGTTGTCATACACTTTTTCCATAATATCACCTCCTTTAAGACCGGCAGCTGCTGCACATGCTGTTCCAGTATCTATATATGAAGCATGGACAATTTTTGTTACAGGTTCAGGTTAAAAGAGGAGGTATTCACAGATTTTTACATATATCTTGTGTAGGCACCGATAAATATGTAAAATAAAGGAGATGGCATAATATTGTATGGTTAGCACATATGGTTTTTCGGGAGGTGTTTTTATGTATGGTCTTGCACTTGAAGGAGGAGGCGTAAAAGGGGCGTTCCATATGGGAGCGGCAAAAGCCCTGATTGAAGAGGGGTACAGCATTGGCGGAATTACAGGAACCTCCATAGGAGCTTTAAACGGTGCGATAATAGCACAGGGAGATTTTGAGGCCGGATATAGATTGTGGGAAAGCATGGATGCCCCCTTGATTTTTGATATAGAGGAGAAGCAATATAAAAAGCTCATTGACAGGCATATCGATACTGAATTACTGCTAAAATTAGCCGCCAGAATGGGAGAGATAATAGAGAACAAAGGCATTGACACAGGAAAAATGCGTCAGGTTGTAGAGAGCATAGTTGATGAGGATAAGCTCAGAAGCTCTGCTGTGGATTTTGGCCTTGTGACAGTTTCCCTGACGGATCTGAAGCCGCTGGAGCTTTATAAGGAGGATATTCCGGAGGGCAAGATGGTTGATTATCTGATGGCAAGCGCCAGTTTCCCCGGATTTAAGCTAAATCCCATAGGAGACAAGTATTATATCGACGGGGCCTTCTATGATAACTGCCCCATCAACCTTTTAGCCAGAAAAGGCTATCGGGAGATCATAGCCGTGAGGACTTTCGGTCCCGGCAGGATTCAGCATTTAAGGTATCACAATGTAAAGGTCACAAATATCATTCCTTCGGAAGACCTGGGTATGACCTTGGACTTCAACAGGGATCTTATTAGAAGGAACCTGCAAATGGGTTACTATGACACCATGCGTTGTATAAAGGGCCTGAGGGGGAGAAAATACTACATCAATCCTGATGAAGAAGATAGATTCTTCAGCATTTTTCAAAGGCTGCCGGATAAGTTGGTGCAGGAGTTGGCGAAAAAGCTCAGAATAAAAGAGATTCCTGCAAAAAGGCTGCTGTTTGAAAGGATTATACCTGAACTTGTACACATGATGGGGCTTCCTGCAGCTTCAGAATACCAGGACATATTGATAGGGCTGCTGGAAGAGGTTGCTGAAGATGTGGGGGTGGACAGATTTGCTATATATTCCGTACATGAAATGGTAAATGAAATAAGAGTCCGTCCATCAGGCAGGTACCGGTCATCGGCAAGAAGAACCGGAATGAACCGGAGAGTAGGACTGAACAAGAGACTGGCTGATGCCTTGAAGAGGAAAAAGGAGCTTAAGGAGGCGGCAGGGAAGATCTTTGATGCAATATGTGTTGATGAATTATTATAATTGCTTCTGCAAAACAGGTAATGTTATTGTAGAAAAATAACGATAAATAGTATAGAATTTTAAATATAGCAAATTTATACAAGATTCTGTAAACATTTTGTGTATATATAGTTTGCATTTCAAAGGCAAGGCATTTTACAGGCGTGACGAAAAGATTGAAATGGAGGATTTGATATGAAAAAGCTTATGGTAATTGTGGCTGCTTTTGCTTTATCCTACACAGCAACATATCTTACAGGTCTTAAGGATAACAAGTCACTTGCTTTCTTCGGACTGATCAACGCTTTGTTTTTGTGGCTGGGTTTTGTTGTCCTTCTAAAAGGAGATAAAGATAGAGAATATCAGCATGTAAAGAAGCTTAAAAAAGGGCAATCAGGCATGGTTTTGGAGGATCATAAGCTTAAGGAGTCATTAAAGAATATTCTTGATAGTGCGCTGAACCTGAACAACGCTTTGGAGAACATCAGGAACGGGGCTGTTGACAGCGGAAAGGCAGCTGAGGAAATAGCAGCAGGCACTCAGGATATTGTTGAGCAGAACAATAAGCAGCTGGGCATTGTAAATGAGGTTGCCGATAATTCAAATAGCATTACCGAAATGATATCTAAAGCATATGAGTATGCAGACAGTACAAATAAAGAGACGCAGAATGCCACCAACATATCCATTGATGCCGGAAATGAAATCAAAAAAGTGGTCGGGACCATGGAACAGATACAGAATATTACTGAAGAGACCTCCCAAAAGATAAAGACTCTTTCAGAGAAATCACAGCAAATAGATCAAATTGTGGCAGCTATTACCGATATCGCAAGTCAGACAAATCTGCTTGCTCTAAATGCCGCAATTGAAGCAGCTAGAGCAGGAGAACACGGAAAAGGCTTTGCTGTAGTAGCCGAAGAAGTGCGCAAGCTGGCAGAACAATCCAACAGCGCGGCATCACAAGTAGGTGAAATAATAAGAGAAATCCAGAGCGATATTGATTCATCTTCAAGTTCATTTTACAAGGTTACGGAATATGTAAATGAAGGGGTAGATGTTACAAAGTCCGCCGGTGACTCCATAGAGGAGATAATAACAGTATTCAGACAGACGGCGGGTCAAACCCAGGATATACAGAAGCTTTTGGAAGAAACGGTTAAGAGCAGTCAAACAGTTCTGAGTATTACCCAGAAGAACCAGACAATGGCACAATCAACAACTGACACTACCCAATCGATTGCTGCAGCGGCAGAGGAGCAGAATGCTTCTATTGAAGAGATAAACGGCAGCATTGATGTTATAACCCAGATATCAGAGGAGATCAAACAGCATATTGCATCTGCTGTAATGGACAGGCTTATGTATGACAAAGCACTGGAACTGAAAGATAGAGTAGAAAAGACAAAAGGCTTCACCGGCTCCCCGGCTGATATGGAAAAGCTTGCAAAGGAATTGGGCGTCGATGAGGTAGATTACACAGATACCAATGGAGTCATATGCGCATCCAACCTCCAGTCGGCATTGGGACTGGACCTGTATGACGTTATGATGAGGCAGAATGGTTTTGACCTGAAAAAGCATGTGTTTGCAGACAAGCATCCCTATGCTGCAAGCCCCTTGATAAAAAGCGAGCAAACAGGCCAGATGTTTAAATTCTTGGAGATAGCAAGCCATGAGAGACAAAATATATACCAGGTGGGATTGTCATATGAGTCGCTAGATATACTGTTGAACAAATAATATAAGAATATTTTTTAGAAAAATAAACAAGCCTGCAATCGTATGATTACAGGCTTTTAACTTTCGATAATGGTCTGGGTGACAGGAATTGAACCTGCGACCTCTTGAACCCCATTCAAGCGCGCTACCAAGCTGCGCCACACCCAGATGTTTGTTGGTATTTCTGATACTTATAAAATATAACATAAAAGAATTCAAATTTCAAGGACATTTTGAACCAATAAAAATGTTGCCCGGTAAAAGCTTCTTTTTTGATTATACCAGTATTTTCAATATATATACATTCTTAAGAACTATTTCAATGGTAAATTAGCACTAATTTAATATTTTGCTTAATTTATGCAGGATTCTATGAACTGATGGAGAAATATATAATCAAATTAATTATGTTAATATAAAAGCTTAAATTGGTTCATATGTACCAGACAAGGAGCTACGGATACAATGAAAGCAAAAAAAAGTAGAATGTCATCTGTTTATATATTTCCTGCATTGTTTTTCATTATTTGCTTATCATATTTAATTAGATTCATGTTCTTCAATATTGAGACTGAAATAGTAAGATATGGATCATTTGAAAATGCAATGCAGGTCAAGGCATTAATAGTAAGGAGTGAACACACTGTAGCTTTGCCGGTAGGAGTTGACATAAGCTACAAGGTTGAGGAAGGCGAAAAGATATCCCAGGGAAAGAAGATATTGGAGATAATAAAGGGCAGTCAAACCGATGATGACATAGCAATAAAGATAAAGCAGCTGGAGGAAAGGATAAAAGAGATAAAGCAATCCGATGCGGATAATGACTTTTTCTCCAAGGACAAGGAGAAGATAGAAGGTCAGATAAAAGAGAAGGTTGCTGATATAAAGAGCATGGCAAAATCAGGAGATTTGGAGAAGCTGGATGAAGCTAAGAATGATCTGACAGCAAGTCTTTATAAGAAATCCCTGATTTATGGAAGCGGAAGCTTCTATGGTAAGAATCTTGAACAATTGGAAAGCGAAAAAGCGACTTTAGAAGGCATATACAATAACAGCATAGATGTAATATATGCAAAGACACCCGGAGTAGTAAGCTTCAGCCTGGACGGCTATGAGCAGATACTGAACCCTTCAAATATCAAGAGCTTTAAGCAGGACAGCATTAAAGAGATAATGGATTCACTGGATAAGGATAAAAAGGACAGTGACAAGGAACCACAGATGGGCATAAAGCTGGTAGATAATTTTGAATGGTACACCTGCAGCCTGATAAATGAAGAACAGGCAAGAGGCCTGAAGCTCGGGAAGAAGCTGAAGCTCAGGTTTGGAGAGTTTGGAAATGCGGAGGTCAACGGACAGGTTTATGAAGTATCCCAGCCGGAAGGGGGTACATGTCTTGTGATTATAAGAATTACCGAGCATGTTGATGATTTTTACAAGAAGAGAGTTGCCGATATGGACATTATAAGAGAATACAATGAAGGCTTCACAATACCGGTAAAAGCTATTGTTGTAAAGGATAATATAAAAGGGGTCTATGTATTAAGAAAGGGAACAGTTAAGTTCATACCAATCGCAGTAATGACTGAATATGGTGATACCTGCTTTGTGAGGAACCTCAGTCAGGAAGACTCCAGCTACAAAGCCGGCAGCGACTATCTCAAAATATTCGATGAAGTGATTACCACTACTTCAAGGGTTAAGGAAAACCAGGTTTTAACCGATAAATTATAGGAGGGGTTTTACTTTGCAGGAAATAAGAGACAATATTGATGACATATCCCGTGATATAAGGGATATATGTATTAAAGCGGGAAAAGACCCTGACAGCGTTACATTGATAGCAGTTACAAAGACAGTGGAGCCTGAACGGATAAATTACGCCATCAGCTGCGGAATACGCAATATCGGGGAGAATAAAGTGCAGGAAGTGATGGCAAAATATGAAAATATTGAAGGAAATGTTAATTGGCACCTTATAGGGCATTTACAAACCAATAAGGTAAAATATATAATAGATAAAGCAGCACTTATTCATTCTGTAGACAGCATAAGTCTTGCAGAGGAAATAAGCAAGAGGGCAGAGAAGGCTGGACTTGTGAAGGACGTGCTGGTTCAGGTAAATGTAGCACAGGAAGAAACAAAGTTCGGCATAGGTTATGATGAGATTGACGGCTTTGTTAGACAGTTATCGAAGATGCCGGGTATCCGGGTACGGGGGCTTATGACTATTGCCCCGTACTATGAGGATATAGATTTTGCAAGGCCGATTTTCAGGAGGCTTAAGGAGAAGTATGACAGCCTGTCTAAAGCCGGTATTCCAAATGTTGATATGAAATATCTGTCAATGGGTATGACAAATGACTATAAAGTAGCTATTCAGGAAGGATCCAATATGGTAAGAATTGGGACAGGTATTTTCGGAGCAAGGAATTATAATAAGTAAGAAGGATTAAGAATTATACAAGGAGGTATGAAAATGGAGTCCAATATACTTAACAAAGTACTTTATTTCATGGGAATCGGTGAAGCAGCTGAAGAAGAGCATGAGGAGGCCGAAGCAATAAAGCCTCAGATTGAAGCAGTTACAACAAGCATACATAAAAAGAACAATGTAGTGAACATACATTCGGCGACTTCACCAATGAAAGTGGTGCTGGTAGAGCCCACCTCCTATGACGAGGTCCAGTCCATATGTGATGACCTTAAGAGCAAAAAACCCATCATAATCAATTTTGAGGAGATGGACAAGGAAGTTGCAAGGCGTATGGTTGACTTTATCAGCGGGGCTGTTTACGCACTTGACGGTACTATACAGAAGGTTTCAAACGGCATAGTGCTTGTTGCACCATCCAATGTGGATGTACTTGGAAATATTAAGAATACAATAGGCGATGAGGATTTCGATCTGGAAGGGATTTTCAGCTGGCTTAAATGATAATAGAATGAGAGTGGTTAGATGAGACTTGTATTAGCAACTACCGTATCATACTTTTTTGAGTTTCTCAATTTTATGATACTCATAAGGGTATTTTTGTCATGGTTTAATTATAATCCCAACAACAGGATAATAGTATTGATTTATCAATTGACTGATCCTGTGCTGGAGCCTTTCAGAAGACTTACCGCAAAGTTGGGCATCAATACGGGAATGATTGATTTTTCTCCCCTTATTTCACTATTGTTCCTGTATTATATTGTGAAGCCTTTTGTGCTCACACTGATTTATACATTTTTGTAAGAGGTAGCTTCGTGAAAGATAGCAGGGTAATACTTGAAAGATACAAGGAATATGAAGACCGTGTGCTGGTTAATGAAATCATGGACCATGCAAAGTCCTGTATATCCGGATATACTTGGAGGCATACGGATTT
Source organism: Clostridiaceae bacterium (assembly GCA_041690515.1). GTDB lineage: Bacteria > Bacillota > Clostridia > Lutisporales > Lutisporaceae > BRH-c25. The sequence goes on from JAWLHF010000008.1 coordinate 27,128, forward strand.
TCTTGACCCCAGACAGAGAAAGATAGCCGGAGAAATATTGGACATGCACAGGGGTATTTGCTACGGCTTTTATGGTGGTATTGAGGAATCCGAAAGGACTGTATGTGTACTATATGATGAGAATCTGGAAATGGAAGCAGAGGACATACCCATTACAGTACTTTCCATCAACTGGAGTAAAAGCAGCAGAAAGCTTTCACACAGAGATTTCCTGGGAAGCATCCTTGGATGCGGAATAAAAAGGGAAAAGATTGGAGATATTATCATAGACGAGTACAGGGCATATGTAGCATGTATGTCAGATATTACCAGGTACCTGCTATACAACCTGAACAGGATCGGCAATGTTCCTGTCACTGTCAATGAGGCGGAGAGTATCCCGAAGAAAGCAGAAAAATTAAAACAAATAGCCTCTACTGTTGCATCATTGAGATTGGATAGTCTGATAGCAACAGGTTATGGAGTTTCCAGGGCAAAGGCTGCAGAGGCAATCAAAGCCGGAAAGGCAAAAGTCAATTGGGAGGATGTGGAGAGTCCATCCAGGGAAATGAAGCAGGGAGATGTGATTTCCTTAAGGGGAAAAGGCAGGATAGTGCTTGAGGAAATATCCGGAACAACAAAAAAAGACAGGATAAGAATAGTGGTAAATAAATACCTTTGATGGAGGTTTAGATGATATGATAACTCCAATGGACGTTAGGAATAAAGAATTCAAAAAAGGATTCAAAGGTTATAAGGAAGATGAAGTTGACGAATTCCTGGATAAGCTTGTGGCTGATTATGAGAGGATATACCGAGAGAATGGAGAACTGAAAGAGAGGATATCCATTGACAACGAGAGGATAGAAAGCTATAACAGTATGGAAAAGTCACTTCAGAACACACTGTTGATAGCACAGACCACTGCTGAGGATATAGTGGCAAACGCAAGAAAAAAGGCTGATATGATAGTCAAGGAAGCTGAGGATCAGGCAAGGAGAATCATCGAAGATGCAAACAGCAGTGTGATTAAGGTGAATAAGGATTATGAAGAATTGAAGAAGGAAGTACAGGTATTTAAGACCAGGTTCAAGACTCTTCTTGAGTCTGAGCTTGAAGCGCTTAATGCAACCTTGAAGGATATATAAGGCATATAGGTATAATAAAGACTCTTTCACAAGGCTGTGAAAGAGTTTTGTCATGGGCGGGAGGACAATAAATGGAACTCAGGTATATTGGAAGAAAAGGCAAAGACAGGAAAACAGTGAAGGTTAAGGATATAAGCATTGGTGACGGGGACTTTGTAATTATTGCCGGGCCTTGTTCGGTTGAAGACTTGAAAATGCTTCAAACCACCTCCGGTTGGATTAAGGACAACGGAGCAGTTATATTAAGAGGAGGGGCATTCAAGCCTCGGACTTCTCCCTATGCCTTTCAGGGGCTTAAGGAGGAAGGTCTTCGCTATCTGAAGAAAGCTTCGGAGGAAACAGGCTTGCCTGTGGTATCTGAGGTAATGGACCCAAGAGATGTGGAAATGGTGAATGAATATGTAGATATGTTTCAGATCGGCTCGAGAAACATGCAGAACTTCTCTTTACTTAGGGAAGTGGGGAGATTTGAAAAACCCGTATTATTAAAAAGGGGTATGGCTGCAACAATTGAGGATTTTCTTATGGCAGCTGAGTATATTGCATCAGAGGGCAATGAAAACATAGTGCTTTGTGAAAGAGGAATCAGGACCTTTGAGAATTATACAAGGAATACATTGGATATAACAGCGGTGCCTATATTAAAAGACCTTTGCAGGCTTCCGGTAATAGTGGACCCAAGCCATGGCACAGGGAGAAGGGATCTTGTACTTCCAATGTCATTGGCAGCTATGGCTGCAGGAGCAGACGGAGTGATGATAGAAGTGCATCCTTGCCCGGAAAATGCTTTGTCAGATGGTGATCAATCCCTTGGGCTTCAGGATTTTAAAGAAACAGCGGATAGACTGATAAAAACCAAAGAGTGCTTTTTTGACATCCGCAATAAATGAATATTTATGACAAAATGTTCAAAACATAAGTCATGGAGTGTTTCGGCTAAAAACACATCATGACTTGTTTTTTTGCCGCTTCAGGAGGGATAACAATGGATACTGATAATTCTGAAGTAAAGGAACTTGAAAGCAGAGTGGAGAAAATTGCACTTATGCTTGAAAAAGCGAAAATAGGCGACTATGTGAATATAATGATGAAGCCCAGGACACTTCTCCTGAATAACTTCATTGGAGGATTGGCCAGGGGTTTTGGGACTGCCATTGGCTTCACCATATTGGGAGCAGTAGTCCTCTATCTAATGAGGCAGGCCGTATTCCTAAATATTCCCATCATTGGCGGCTTTATTGCAGAAATAGTAAAGATAGTCCAGGATCATTTATAAAACCTGATACAAGGAGGAGACAGATATGGATAATAACGAACTCAGACATTATGAAGAGCTTCTCAAAAAGGAGAAAAAGGAAAAGGAGAACTCCCTTGAGGATGAAAGGACGGGGATGGGAATATCCCTGAGAGATCTGACAGGGGAGTTATCTTCTTATGACAATCACCCGGGAGATATGGGCAATGAGACTTTTGAAGCCGAGAAGAATTTCTCTTTCAGAACCAGGGATAAGTTCTTGTTAAGCGAGATACAGGTTGCATTGGATAAGATAGCCGATGGAACTTACGGTTATTGTGAGCAATGCCATAAGGAAATCGGTAAAGATAGGCTGGAGGCAAGGCCGTACTCACGACTTTGCATACATTGTGAAAATGATATGGAACAGAAGGTCGGAGATGAGGAGAAGGGCAGGCCTATAGAAGAGCAAGTGTTGTTTCCGCCTTTTGGACGGTCTTTTACCGACAATTCTGAGGACAATAAGGTAATGTTTGACGGTGAAGATACCTGGGATGCGGTAAATGAATACAATGTAAGGATGTCAGACAATCAGTACGGCGAGGATGATGAGGCTGTCGGCTATGTTGAGGATGTGGAGCAGATAAGCAATGAGCAGTATAAGAGGCAGTTGGAGTGACAGATATTATATGATATAATCTTTAGGTAGCGGTTTATTTGTATTTAAGGGGGAATTGCATTGTATTCTGTTTTCATAGCTGCAGCTGTTATAGCGCTGGATCAGATAATCAAGAGTGTATTGGTGAAAGCTCTGGCTGATGGGCAAATCACCGTAATAAAGAATTTTTTTTATCTTACATATGTAGAAAACTTCGGCATTGCATTTGGGATGTTCAAAAACAAAACACTGTTCTTCATAGTCGCTATATGCATCATATCAATACTGGTGGTGTTTATGATATATAAATTCCATAAAGTGAGCATTCCTGTCACGGTCTGTCTCTCGCTTATATTGGGAGGTGCAATCGGAAATCTTATAGACAGAATACGTCTTGGTTATGTAATAGACTATCTGTCATTTACAATTTTTCCTCCTGTCTTTAACTTCGCCGACTCGGCAATAGTAATAGGTGCAATAGTCCTCAGCCTGCTTATTGTCTTTGATAAGAGCATACAGATATAGCTTATGACTGGGTATTTCTGAAGGGCTCTGGCTCGTGGCACGTGGCGCGAGGCTCGAGGCAGAAGAAAGAGAAGTGTTGGCGGTTATGAATCGTCCTTACGGGGGTGCGGTGTTTGGAGATAAGAGAATTCTATATAGAGCCTGAGGAAGCGGGTAAGAGGCTGGATACCTTTCTTTCGGAGAAAATAGAAGGCTATTCCAGGACATATATGCAAAAGCTGATAGATGAAGGCAACTGTAAGGTAAACGGGGGTAGTGCAAAAGCAAATTTCAAGCTCCGAAGAGAGGACAGGGTGGAGGTTGTGATTCCTGACCCCGTGCCCCTTGAGATAGAGCCGGAAAAAATAGAGCTGGATATAGTATATGAGGACAATGACATCATAGTTATAAATAAACCCCAGGGTATGGTGGTCCATCCTGCCCAGGGCAATTATTCAGGCACTGTGGTAAATGCGCTTCTTGAGCATTGCGGCAGCCTTTCGGACTATAACAGTCTGACAGGGATAAATGGGGTGATGAGGCCCGGGATAGTACATAGGATAGATAAGGACACCTCAGGGATAATTGTGGTAGCAAAAAACAATGAAACACATCTTTCTCTATCGGAGCAGCTTAAGGAGCATTCAATCACTAGGAAATATACAGCTCTCCTTGAAGGCAGGATGAAAACGGACAGCGGCAGAGTGGAAACCCTTATCGGAAGGAATCCGAAAGACCGTAAGCAGATGGCTGTCGTCGGTGTTAACGGAAAGAAAGCAATCACTCATTATAGGGTGCTTGAGAGATTTGAAAACAACACACTGATAGAGGCAACACTGGAAACAGGCAGAACACATCAGATACGCGTACATATGGCATACTTGGGTCATCCTGTTGTAGGAGACACGGTGTACGGCTATAAAAAGCAGCGTTTTGACACAAAAGGGCAGTTGCTCCATGCCAGGGTACTGGGATTTATACATCCCACAAAAAAGGAATATGTGGAATTTAAAGCCACTCTTCCCGAATACTTTGAAAGGATACTGGGGATTTTAAGAAGTAAAAGCCTATAGACAAATTATTAGTGCTATGTTAGAATTTATTAAAACAAGCCTTTAAACTTGTCCAGTGAGGCATTGAAGGGATCATAGCAACAAGCCTTTAGTCTGCCTCATGGCAGATTTTTTGTATTTTTGAAAATCATGGAGGATTTGCAATGAAGATCAAAACAGAAATAATGGACGGTAAAGCCCTGGACAGAGCCCTTACTAGGATAGCCCATGAAATAATTGAGAAGAATAAAGGTATTGAAGGCCTTGTACTTTTGGGTATAAAAACAAGGGGTGTCACCCTTGCAAACAGACTGTGCAGAAAAATAAGCAGTATTGAAGGCGGTGAGCTGCCTGTAGGTTCTCTTGACATCACCAGCTACAGGGATGATATTCGTGAATCAAAGAATATCGTAAAGGAAGACTCTACTGAAGTTGGGTTCGATATTACCGGCATGAAGGTTATACTTGTTGATGATGTGCTGTATACCGGAAGGACGGTAAGAGCGGCAATGGATGCAATTGTTGATCTGGGAAGGCCCATGAGCATACAGCTTGCTGTGCTTGTTGACAGGGGGCACAGGGAATTTCCCATTAGGGCTGATTATGTGGGCAAGAATGTACCTACCTCAAGAAGTGAGATGGTGATTGTGAATGTATTGGAAGCTGACGGCAAGGATGGTGTGCTGTTGGGAGAATAAGAGTAGTCTTCATTGCTGCTCTTTTTTGTTATGTGTGGGTTGTAATAGGAGCTTCAATCTAAATAACGCTTTATAGGAGGTAATTCATGAGATTGCTGATAAAAAACTGCAGCATAATTGACCCGGAGAATGATTTCGAAGGATTGAAGGATATTTTCATTGAAAAAGGAGTCATCCGCTTGATAAAGTCCTCTGTAGGCCTTGAGGCTGACCGGGTTGTTGATGCCGGAGGACTTCATGTGCTGCCGGGCTTCATAGATATGCATACACATCTTAGGGAACCGGGTTATGAGTACAAGGAAACCGTATACTCAGGCACCAGGGCGGCAGCAAGGGGAGGCTATACTACCCTGTGCTGCATGCCTAACACAAAGCCTGTAATAGACGATGAGGATTCATTAAGAAGGCTGTTGGAGATTATAGAAAGGGACGGAGCTGTCAGGGTGTATCCGATAGCTGCGATATCAAAAGGGCAGGGAAGTAAAGAGCTAACGAATATGAGAAAACTAAGCAGCATGGGTGCAGTTGCCTTTTCTGATGACGGCAGGCCGGTGATGACTGCGGCATTTATGAGAAAGACACTGCTTGAGGCTAAAGAACAGGGGCTGTTGATTATCGACCACTGTGAAGAGCTGAGCCTTGCTGAAGGCGGGGCAATAAACCATGGAAGTAAAGCGGATCAGCTTGGTATTAGGGGTATACATCCGCTTTCAGAAGAGCTTTATGTGATGAGGGACATAATGATTGCGGAAGAGACTGCCTCCTCAATACATATAGCCCACATAAGTACTGCTAAGTCTGCTCAGATAATCAGGGAGGCAAAGCAGCGAGGTGTGAAGGTGACCTGTGAAGTGACCCCCCATCATATAGGACTGACTGAGGAGATAATAACGGAGAACTTCACCGACTGCAAGGTAAATCCACCCTTAAGGACTTCAAAAGATGTGGAAGCACTTAAGGAAGCTTTGAGAGACGGCACGATAGATGTAATAGCTACGGATCATGCTCCCCATCACAATGAGGAGAAAGGTGAGGATTTTTACAAAGCAGCTTTTGGGATATCGGGTATAGAGACAGCATTCCAGGTATGCCATACCGAACTGGTTGAAAGTGGAGTCTTGACGCTGAAACATTTAACTGCACTTATGTGCAGCAATCCGGCAAGAATACTGAAGCTGGATAGTGGGAAAATAGCTGAAGGATCAGCAGCTGACATTGTGATGGTTGATACCAACAGAGAAGTTACTGTCAAGAAGGATAACATGCTGTCAAAAGGCAAAAATACTCCCTTTGAGGGGAGGAACTACAAAGGGGATGTAGTGTGCACCATTGTCGGCGGCAAAATAGTATATGAGAATTTTGATATACAAAATCATTAACTACTTGGAGGGATTTTTTAATGTTCACAGACATGTTGATTGAGAAGGTAATAAAGTGCAGGAATCATACTGTTGTCGGTCTGGATCCAAGACTTGACTTAATCCCCGGACATTTATACTGCAAAGCTTCCGGAGAAGATATGGGTAAGGATGTCTCACGACAGATTGCAGATGCTTTTTTCAGCTTCAACAAAGAGATAATAGACAACATATATGATATTGTACCTGCTGTAAAGCCACAGATTGCATTTTATGAGCAATACGGCACGGCAGGTATGGAATGTTGGATGAAGACCTGTGAATACGCAAAATCAAAGGGTCTTGTTGTAATAGGCGATGTTAAGCGAGGCGATATAGGCTCCACAGCAGAAGCCTACTCAGACTTTTATCTGGGCAGTAACAAATGGTCTGCTCTAACTGATTGCATTACAATAAATCCATATCTTGGCACTGATTCAATAATGCCCTTTGTAAGGGACTGTGAGAAGAATGGAAAAGGGATTTTTGTCCTTGTAAAAACCTCCAATAAATCCTCTGTTGATATTCAGGATTTGGTGTCGGAGGGCAGGAAAATATATGAGCATGTGGGAGAACTGGTAGCAAGGCTGGGGGAAGGACTTATAGGCAGATATGGTTACAGTTCAGTTGGTGCGGTTGTAGGAGCTACCTTTAAAAGTGACGGCATCAGACTAAGGGAGCTTATGAAGAAGGTATATTTTCTTGTTCCCGGATACGGAGCACAGGGAGGTACTGCCGAGGATGCTGCTGTATGCTTTAATAATGATGGATTGGGTGCAATAGTTAACTCATCCAGAGGGATAATAGCTGCTTATAAAAGCAGTGAGTACTCAGGACGATTCAGCGAAAAGGAATTTGGATTGGCTGCCAGGGAAGCGGCAATAGCAATGAGGGATGATATAAACAAAGCACTTGTGAAAGCAGGTAAAATAGCATGGTAGGAGCAAATAGGGCTATGACAGGTATTGGCAAGGTTATAATCAATACTGAGCTGTGCCCCGGTATATATGAGTTGATTATTGAATGTCCCGAAATAGTCAGTGAAGCTGAAAGCGGACAGTTCATCCATGTAAAGGTTAAGGAGGGACTTGATCCGGTACTGAGAAGACCTATAAGTATAAGCAGGATATTCAGAGAGTCAGGCCGTATATCCCTGATCTATCAGATTATCGGAAGAGGGACAAAAGAGATGGCCTCTTTTAAAGAGGGTGATGATGTAGACCTTATAGGCCCTCTGGGCAACGGTTTTCCTTTATATCCGGACAGAAAATGTGCTGTGATCGGCGGTGGAATGGGGGTGGCTCCATTGCTGGAACTAGCGGCGAGTTTAAAAGAATGCGATGCTTATCTGGGTTTCAGATGCAGCTCCTTTAAGATTGATGAGTACAGCTCTCTTTGCAGGAAGGTAAGTATTGCCACAGAGGACGGCAGCTCCGGAAGCAAGGGGTATGTAACCGATTTGATAAACAATATTGAAGATTATGATGTGGTGTATACCTGCGGGCCGAAGCCCATGATGAAAAGGGTGAAGGAGCTCTGTGAGAACAAATCAGTAAAGTGCTTTGTCTCAATCGAGGAACGAATGGGATGCGGTATAGGGGCATGCCTTGTGTGTGCCTGCAAGATAAAGGAAGGAGATTCGTGGCACTATAAGAAAGCCTGCAAAGATGGTCCAGTTTTTGAGTCTTGGGAGGTGGACTTTGATGATTGATATGAATGTGGAGCTGGCAGGATTAAAGCTTAAGAATCCGGTGGTGACAGCATCAGGAACCTTTGGATTTGGTCGCGAGTATGCTGATTTCTATGATCTCAGCAAGCTTGGAGGAATTGTTGTCAAGGGCCTGACCTTGGAACCACGGGAAGGCAACAAGCCTCCCCGAATAGCAGAAACACCTGCCGGTATATTAAATAGTGTTGGATTGCAGAACCCCGGGGTAAAGTACTTCATAGAGAAGGAACTGCCTTTCCTGCGCAGCTATGATGTGGCTGTAATTGCCAATATAGCAGGCAATACAGTGGAAGAATACTGCCGAATGACAGATATCCTGGGTAAGCATGCTGATGCAATAGAGTTGAACATTTCCTGCCCAAATGTGAAGGAAGGCGGCGTGGCTTTTGGGACCAAGTGTGATTCGGTGTATAACATAACAAGAAGGGTAAGGGAATACTGCCAAGTCCCACTTATAGTAAAGCTTTCGCCTAATGTGACCGATATCAGGGAAATCGCAGCTGCAGCACAGGAGGGTGGTGCTGATGCATTGTCATTGATTAACACATTGCTGGGAATGGCAATTGATATAAAAACCAGGAAACCTGTACTGGCAAATGTAGTGGGCGGCCTTTCGGGTCCTGCCGTAAAGCCGGTGGCAGTAAGAATGGTCTGGCAGGTTGCACAGGCTGTAGATATACCGGTTATCGGAATGGGAGGTATCAGCAGCTGGCAGGATGCAGTTGAATTCATTCTTGCAGGTGCCGATGCAGTATCCATAGGAACGGCGAACTTTACAAACCCATACGCTCCCTTGGAAATAGTCACAGGAATAGAAGAATATCTCATAAAAAACAATTTCGGAAGTATACATGAATTAAAGGGAAAAATAGAGTTATAGTCTGATTGTGTAACGCTCATGTCATCCTGAACATAGTGAAGGATCTATGACCCATAAGGAATACCCAAGTAAAGCACGAGGCACGAGGCACGAAGCACGAGGCAAAAAAAATTAACGGAGGAGATTATATGCTCAGCAAAAAGATGATGAATGAAATATTGGAGAAGACCGGTGTCCTTCAAACAGGACATTTCCTGCTTACCTCAGGAAAGCACAGCAACAAATACATGCAGTGCGCTAAGATATTCCAGCACCCGGATATAAGCGCGGAAATATCAAAACAGCTGGCTCTTAAGTTTGAAGAGTACGATATTGATATTGTCATAGGGCCTGCAGTTGGCGGCATTATTCTGGCTTATGAGGTGGCGAGACAGCTGGAGGTAAGGGCGCTTTTTGCAGAAAGAGAAAACGGAGCAATGACATTGAGAAGGGGATTTGAGATAAAACCCGGATCAAGAGTGCTTGTCGTGGAGGATGTCATAACAACCGGGGGGTCAGTGAAGGAAGTCATTGAGCTTGTGCGTTCTGTGGGAGGCGAAGTAGTAGGGGTTGCCAGTGTCGTAGACAGAAGTGCAGGAAAAGCTTTGTTTGATGTACCATTTAAAAGCGCAATGAAAATAGAGATAGAAACCTTCGATCCGGATAACTGTCCTATGTGCAAAACTGGATCTGCAGCAGTAAAACCTGGAAGCAGGAATCTATAGAAAAACATCAAACCTATTATTTTGTGAAAAAAAGTTCATAAAAATACTTAAATAATTTTTTAACAATAATTCCCTATACCAATTGAAAATCCTAAAAAACCAAGGCAAAAAAAGTAAGCAAAATACCATAATATGTAAATTAATCCCTTTGAGATACATAATGATTATTGAATTTTTAGAAAAATCTATGTATTATATAATAAATACATGAAAAGGGAGGTATATTTAATGACAGAGAAAAGAGAGAACTGGGGATCGCGAATTGGTTTTATAATGGCAGCGGCGGGTTCAGCGGTCGGACTCGGAAATATTTGGAGATTCCCTTATCTAACCGGTGAAAACGGTGGAGGCGCATTCATTATTATTTATTTGGTATGCATTCTGCTTATCGGACTATCCATTATGACAGCTGAGTTTGCTGTAGGTAGAAGAAGCGGCCTTTCAGCAGTTGGCGCTTACAAAAGCTACAGTAATAAGTGGACTTTTGCAGGAGCATTAGGTGTTCTCAGTGGATTCTTCATCATGGGTTTTTACCCGGTAGTTGGAGGATGGGCACTTGCTTACATTGCAAAATCCTTTACTGGACTGCTGGCTGCTCCGGAAGCATTGGGAGATGTATTCGGTGCATTCATATCAGCTCCTGTTGCGCCATTGGTATGGATGCTTGTTTACCTGGCAATCAATGTAGTCATTGTTGCTAAAGGTATTGCAGGCGGTATTGAAAAAGCTGGTAAGATACTTATGCCTACATTATTCGTCCTTCTTATATTTATAATAGTAAGAAGCGTAAGTCTTCCAGGTGCAGGTGCAGGACTTGAATTCCTCTTCAAGCCTGATTGGTCAGTGGTAACAGGTCAGACCTTCTTGGCAGCACTAGGTCAGGCATTCTTCTCACTCAGTCTTGGGATGGGATGTATGATTACCTATGGAAGTTACTTGAGTAAGGAAGAGAAGCTTCCTAACAATGCATTAATAGTAACTATGATGGATACAGGCGTAGCTATTATGGCTGGTCTTGCAATATTCCCTGCTTTGTTTGCTTTTGGAATGGAGCCGGCACAGGGACCAGGTCTTGTTTTCGTAGTAGTACCGCAGATATTTGCTCAAATGGGCGGCATTGGAGTATTATTCTCCGCAGTATTCTTTGTTGCATTGTTTGTTGCAGCTCTTACTTCCTCAGTATCATTGATGGAAGTTGTTGTTTCATACCTGATAGACTCGAAAAAGATGGCAAGAAAACCTGCTGTTTATGGTACATCTGCAGTTATGGCAGTAATGTGCATACTTTCTTCACTCTCAATGGGAGTTATGTCAGGGGTTAAGATATTCGGAGTTGGCGTATTTGACTTCTTTGATATTCTTACTGACAAGATATTCCTTGCAATCGGCGGAATGCTTCTTGCAATATTCGTTGGATGGGTTATGAAGAAGGAAGATCTTAAGGATGAACTTACTAATGGCGGAACTGCTGCATTTGGATTGTTTGAAGTTTGGTATAACCTTATAAAATACGTAATACCTGTTGCTATTGCAGTAGTTGCATTTGCAGGTATAAGATCAATAGCTCAAACAAGCCTTATGATATTTGGACTTTTGATAATTGTTGTACTTGCAGCATTCTCAAAGAAACTGTAATATAGTGTGCTGAATTAAAAATTGGAGCAGCGAAACTCGAAGTTTCGCTGCTCCTTTCATTTTTACATTTTCTTTAGCTTTTCTTCGTCAGGAGTAATGTACATGGTGAAGTAATTATCATATATGACCATTCCCGGTTTTGCACCCCCGGGCTTTTTTACGTTCTTTACCCTTGTATAATCCACCGGCACTTTTGAGGACATCCTGCCCTTGCTGTAGAAGGCAGCAAGGTTTGCAGCCTCTTCCAGAGTAGTATCATCTACATCTCTGCCTTCGGTTCTGATAATAACATGGGAGCCGGGTATATCCTTTGTATGAAGCCATATGTCCTGGTTGGATGCAAATTTTAAGGTCAGGTAATCATTTTGAACATTGTTCTTGCCGACGTATATCTCAAAGCCTGAAGAGGATATGAACCTCATAGGATTTGAGGCTTTGGCCTGCTTCTTTTTTGATGATTTCCTCGCTTTTGTATAGCCTTGTTCAGCAAGTTCGTTTCGTATCTCTTCTATCTCCAGCTCTTCAGTACATTTATCCAGGTTATCCAGTTGAGTTTCAAGATACATTATCTCTTGTCTGTTTTCTTCAAGCTGGACATTTATCATGCTTACAGCTTTTTTGGACTTGTTATATATCTTGTAATATCTCTGGGCATTGGCTGAGGGAGTAAGCTGGATGTCCATGGGAATCTCCAAATATTCACCCTCCGGAGAATAGTAGTTCAATAGCCGCGCCTTGTCCTGACCTTTCTGCAGGTCATAGATGTTTGACATGATAAGGTCTCCGTATATTTTGTACTTTTCTGAATCTGCTGCTTCCTGCAGCTCTCCTCCTAGCTTTTCCAGCTTCTTATAGCAGCGGTCCAGTCTGTTGGTTATGATTTTGTATATATCTCCGGATTTCTGTTTGATTCTGTCCTTTTGATCCTTTTCATGATAGAACCTTTCTACTGCTTTACTCATACTTTCAAAACACTGCTTTTCAAATTCCTTGTATATATGCAGCGGAAAACAGAAAAAGTCGGAAGGCTTATTATCCTTGTAAATTATATTAGGCTCGAAGTCAGCCTTTGACACGGTTTCCAGGAATTTTGAAAAGGAATGGTAGAGCTTTTCAGAAAGCTCAATATCGCAATCCTTAAGATCCATTTCAGGATCTATTCCTGATCTCAGGCAGATATCTTTGGCAGCTGCGGGACTGATGCCGTTGTAGGAATTCATAAGGTGCTTTTCTGCCCTTACACTGACCGAAATCCTTCCCAGCCTTTCCAGAAAATATTCCTTGGAAATATTAAGGGGGTCGGTCTTATCCCCGGAAGGAGGGTATTCATATATGCCTCCGGGAAGTATTGCTCTTACGCTGCTTATTTCAAGGCTGATTCTTTTTATACTGTCAATGATCCTTCCGGTAGGCTTGTCGATGAATATAATATTGCTGTGACGCCCCATTGTTTCTGCTACTATGGTTTTATGGGTACTATACCCCAGTTCGTCAGTGGAATCTATATCAATTTCGATGATCCTCTCAAAGCCAGGCTGCCTTACTGAAACAATACGTCCTCCTGTAAGATGCTTTCTGAGAAGCATGCAGAAGGAAGGGGGGACTGTAGGATTGGATTTGTTCTCCTCGGTAAGGTGGACCCTTGGGTACATGGAGCTGGCACTAAGCAGCAACCTGTATGTTTCTTTATAGCTTCTTATATATATTATTAATTCATCTTTTTCGGGCTGGTAGATCTTATCGACTTTCCCATTAACCAGTTTTTCATTAAGCTCATGAACTATTGAGCTGACAACAGAACCGTCAAAAGGCATTGTATGCACCTCCTAGTGAAGCTTGTTTTTTGTTGAAGTCTTATATATTATATCACTAGACCTGCTGATTTACTATAATAGGAAGGCTTTATCCTTCGAAGAATATGAATAGGTCGATATTCCGTGAATTATAAAGTAAATGGGAGATATATCAAGGAAATTAAAAAATTACGACTAATATATGTTTAAATATGAAATTATATGTTATAATACAATAATAAAGCATGGGGATCATGGAAATTCTATCGCTCTGCTGCTACAGCTGCCGCACGCGGCTCGTGCTTAGTGGTGTTGCTGTAGATGGGTTTTAATCTCAAGACAAAAATTAAGGTAGAAATGTCTTTCAGCAAGAAATTCTATCGCTCCGCTGCTACAGCTGCCGCACGCGGCTCCCGCTTTGTGGTGTTGCTGTAGACGGGTATTAATCTCAAGACAAAAATTAAGGTAGAAATGTCTTTCAGCAAGAAATTCTATCGCTCCGCTGCTACAGCTGCCGCACGCGGCTCCCGCCGAGTGCTCTCGCTATAGAGAATTTCTAGCTTCAAGACAAGTCTGGGAAGGATGATAAATTTGATTAAGAGTATGACTGGCTTTGGTAGGGGTGAATTCAGTGAGGGAACCAGTACTTTTTCCGTGGATGTACGG
>JAWLHF010000008.1:41304-50169 GCA_041690515.1 Clostridiaceae bacterium
ACAAGTCTGGGAAGGATGATAAATTTGATTAAGAGTATGACTGGCTTTGGTAGGGGTGAATTCAGTGAGGGAACCAGTACTTTTTCCGTGGATGTACGGTCTGTCAACCATAGGTATAGTGATGTTTCAGTGAGGATGCCCCGTTCAATGTCGGTACTGGAGGAAAAGGTCAGGGAATTTGCCGGTGAGAGGATAAGCAGGGGTAAGGTAGATGTGTACATAAACTATAATACCTTTGGACAGAACTCCCAGGTGAAATTGGATACCAACCTTGCAAAGGCATACGTTGATTCCCTGAACACTCTTAAGGAGACGTTCGATATAAGGGACGAAATAAGCTTATCGCTGCTTACAAGATTTCCTGACATAATGGCTCTTGAGACTGTTGAACAAGACATGGATGAGCTGTGGGGAATACTTAAGAAAGCACTGGAAATGGCTTTTGGCTCTCTGGTAGATATGAGGCTGCGTGAGGGTGAAAGACTAAAGAAGGATCTTCTGGAAAAGCTTGTGACTGTCAAGGGCTTTGTAGAAAATATTAAGGGAAAATCATACAGTATAGTTGATGAATACAAGAATAAGCTATATGATAGAATAAAAGAACTCACCAATGATATACCTATAGATGAAAACAGGCTCCTTACAGAAGTAGCGGTATTCGCCGATAAGTCCGGCATAGATGAAGAAATAGTCAGACTGGAAAGTCATATGGATGAACTGCGTAAAGCTCTTGATTTTAATGGCCCTGTAGGCAAAAAACTAGACTTCATTATCCAGGAGATGAACAGGGAAGTCAACACTATAGGTTCAAAAATCACTGATCTGGGAATATTGAATAATGTAATAAGCATTAAGACAGAAATCGAAAAAATAAGAGAACAAGTGCAAAATATTGAATAACTGGAGGTAGGAAATGGGTATCAAACTTATAAACATTGGCTTCGGCAATATCGTATCGGCTAACAGATTGGTTGCAATTGTCAGCCCTGAGTCAGCTCCTATAAAGAGGATAATACAGGAAGCAAGGGACAGGGGTATGTTAATTGATGCCACATATGGCAGAAGGACAAGGGCTGTTATCATAACAGACAGCGACCATATAGTTCTTTCAGCAGTGCAGCCGGAGACTGTGGCACACAGGCTTATAGACAAAGAAGCGGAAGAAAGTGAAGAGATTGCTTCAGAGGATTAGAAAAAGCGGAGGGGAATATGAAGAGCAAGGGGCTGCTTATTGTAATATCAGGGCCTTCTGGTGCAGGTAAAGGCACTATATGCAGGGAACTCCTTAATGGATATAGCAAGGATTTGGAGCTCTCTGTCTCAGCTACGACCAGAAAACCTAGAGATGGGGAAACAGAAGGGGTTAATTACTTCTTTAAAGATAAGGAAGAGTTTATTCTAATGGCAGAAAATGGGGAGTTCATTGAATACGCAAAGGTACATGACAATTATTACGGGACTCCTAAAAAATATGTCATTGATAAACTTGAGGAAGGAAAAAGTGTGATTCTGGAAATAGATGTCCAGGGCGGAATGAAGCTGAAGCACGTTTTTCCGGAAGCAGTATATATTTTCATCATGCCTCCTTCTTTTGAAGAACTGCGGAAGAGAATAGAAGGACGGGGTACAGAGACACAGCAGGATGTATGTAAAAGAATGAAGAATGCTTATGGAGAAATAAATTACGCACATAATTATGATTATGTGGTGGTAAATGATGATTTAAAGGATGCAGCTGCAAAAATTAACTGCATACTAACTGCGGAAAAGTGCAGAATCACAAGGTGCAACATAGATTTTGACAAATTCAGGGAGGTATAATATGATATATCCTACACTATCATCACTATTGGATAAGGTCGACAGCAAGTATACACTTGTAGTTGCAGTAGCAAAGAGGGCAAGACAATTAGTTGACGGACAGCCTAAGCTTACAACAGTGGAATCTAACAAACCCGTAACAATAGCCATAAATGAAATCAACGAATACAAGATCGCATACGAGAGGAATATACCGGCAAAGCCGTTGGAATAAACGCAAAAACCTGTATTTTCAACAGGAATGTATTTAATAACATTTATTGATGCATTTATGCGGATTATGAATCTGACGAGATGATAAGTCCGAATAATGCTTGGGAGAATGAAATGCTAAACGGGAAGAAAATAGTTCTGGGGGTATCGGGAGGAATAGCAGCATATAAGGCCTGTGAGCTTGTCAGCAGGCTTAAAAAACTTAATGCTGAAGTACATGTAATTATGACAGAGTCAGCAGCCAGATTTGTGACCCCTCTTACCTTTCAGTCCCTTTCATTGAATCAAGTGGCAGTTGATATGTTTGAAGCCCCAAAATACTGGGAGATAGAGCATATATCCCTTGCCAAGCTTGCAGATGTCCTTGTAATTGCTCCTGCAACAGCAAATATCATTGGAAAGCTTGCGGGAGGAATAGCAGATGACATGCTGTCAACTACAGCCATGGCTACAAAGGCAAAGATCATTATAGCCCCGGCGATGAATACAAATATGTATGAGAACCTTGTGGTTCAAGGGAACATCAGTCTGCTGAAGGAACTGGGCTGCATTTTTGTTGAACCTGAAGAAGGAAGGCTGGCATGCGGTGACATCGGAAAAGGGAAAATGGCAGATCCAAGTGTCATTGAAAAGGCTGTTGTAGAGATATTAAGTCAGGAACAAGATTTTTACGGCAAGACCGTTCTTGTGACTGCCGGACCAACCAGAGAATCCATTGATCCTGTGAGATTTATATCAAATAATTCTACGGGGAAAATGGGCTATGCAATTGCCAAAAAAGCGTCGGAGAGAGGCGCAAAGGTAATGCTGGTATCAGGGCCTGTAAATCTTGAAACACCTGCCGGTGTAGAACGTTATGATGTTGTATCGGCACAGGATATGTTTGAACAGGTCATGGAGCTTTTTCCCAAATGCGACATAGTGATCAAAGCTGCGGCAGTGGCGGACTTCGCACCTCTGGATACATATACTCAGAAGGTAAAGAAGACAAACTCCCAGCTGGAACTGAAGCTAAAGAAGAACCCTGACATACTATATGAACTGGGGAAGATCAAGGGTGACAAGATAATAGTAGGCTTTGCCATGGAGACAGAGAATCTTGTAGAAAATGCGGCAGAGAAAGTCAGGAAAAAGAATCTGGACTTCATAGTTGCTAACGATCTCAATGAAACAGGCGCAGGGTTCGCAGCTGATACAAATGTTGTAAAGATAATTGACAGGGATGGGAATATAAATAGTATTCCAATTATGAAAAAGACTGAGGTCGCAGATATCATTCTCGATAGGATAAGACATATAAAGCGTACATAGCAGTACGCTTTTTAGCTATATTGGACTTGATAGGACTGGCTTGGTTTTCAGCATACAAGCCTTTGGGGGAAAACACATGGATAACAATTTATTTGCAGAGGTCATTGTAGCAAACAAATGTAAAGAAACAGACAGAACATACAGCTATCTTATTCCGGAGGAAATGAAGCCTGCAGTTGAAATCGGAAGCAGGGTGCTTGTGCCCTTCGGTATTGGTAATAAACAATTGGAAGGCTATGTTCTCGAGATTAAGGACAATGTAAATTTCAGCATTAAGAAGGTCAAACCGGTTGCAAAAGTGTTGGATGATGAGCCGGTAATGTCACCTGCACTTGTAGAACTGGCAAAATGGATGAAAGAGAAATATCTCAGCTACTATATAGATTCAATTCAGGCGATAGTGCCCTCTCCTGTCAGGACAAAGAGCAGTTACATAATTGAACTCGCTGAGGATGAGAAGGTCTATGACAGAATTGCAGGACTCAACTCCAACAGTATCATGGAAATTATAGAATATATCGAGCTTAATGGAGGAAGTGTCAAACTCGATGATATTAAGGAATATTTCAGTGACCGAAAAATAGACTATTATATGAAAAAGCTGTTGGAGGCAGGAGTTGTAAGAAGGTATCAGCAGATAGGAAATAAGATTGGAAAGAAGCTGTCCAAGCATTTGTATCTGGTAGAGGGAATAAATATTGAAATAAAGAAAAATGCAAAGAAACAGAAGGAAATATTTGAGCAGCTTGAGAAGAATCCCGGTATATCCCTAAAGGCTCTAAAGCAAGCCTGCGGTGATTGCGATTCGGCAGTCAAAGCCATGGAGGAAAAGGGATATATCAGGATAGAGGAAGTTGAAGAATATAGAAAAGTCCAGTCCAGAATGTACAGTGAGATAAGGCATGAGCTGACAGATGCCCAAAATAAGGCTCTGGATGATATCAGGAGCTTCTTTTCAATGGGTAAGGATGTCGTACTGCATGGGGTAACGGGAAGCGGAAAGACTGAAATATACCTTGAACTTATTGAGGAATGTCTGAGTAAGGGCCAGGATTCTATAATGCTGGTACCTGAAATTGCATTGACACCTCAAACAGTGTCAAGATTCAGAAACCGCTTCGGAGACAATATAGCCATTCTGCACAGTGGTCTTTCTGAAGGAGAGAAATATGATGAGTGGAGAAAGATCAAAAGAGGGATGGTGAAGGTGGCTATAGGGGCACGCTCAGCGGTATTTGCACCATTTAGCAACCTGGGTATAATAATTATTGATGAGGAACATGAGCATACCTACAAGTCTGAAATAAAGCCCAAGTACTTGACCCGAGAGGTGGCAGAAAAAAGATGCAGATTGGAAGGTGCTCATCTTCTTATGGGATCTGCCACTCCTTCTGTTGAGACATACTACAGGGCAAGGATAGGGGAGCTTGGATTGGCTGAATTGCCGGAAAGGGCAAATGGAAGCCCTATGCCGGAGGTAGAAGTGGTTGACATGAGGGAAGAGCTTAAGTCAGGTAATAAGACCATATTCAGCGATAGTCTGACAGAAGCTGTTCTCGATAATCTAAGGAGCGGCGACCAAATGATATTGTTCTTGAACAGGCGAGGGCATTCCACCTTTGTTTCCTGCAGAGAATGTGGAATTGTGCTGAAGTGTCCCCGCTGCAGCATATCACTGACCTATCACATGAAAAACGAGAAGCTGGCCTGTCATTACTGCGGTTACGAAAGGAACAATCCCACCACCTGTCCCAAGTGCGGAAGTGAAAAGATAAAGTACTTTGGTGTAGGCACTCAGAAGCTGGAAAGGGAGTTTCAGAAGAAGTTCTCAATTAAGAACATACTGAGAATGGATGCTGATACTACTTCAAGGAAGAACTCCCACCAGGAAATATTGGATAAGTACAGAAGAAGAGAAGCAAATGTACTTCTTGGCACTCAGATGATTGCCAAAGGCTTGGATTTTCCAGATGTTACCCTGGTAGGTGTAATTGCAGCAGACACCAGTCTGAATCTGCCTGACTTCAGATCCGGAGAACGGACTTTCCAGATGATAGCTCAAGTTGCAGGACGTTCAGGAAGAGCAGAAAAAAAAGGAAGGGTTATTGTGCAGACATACAATCCCGAGCACTATAGTATTGAATATGCACGATATCACGATTTTAAGGGCTTCTATGAGCAGGAAATCATGCTCAGGAGGGAGCTGTGCTACCCACCCTTTTCAAGCATAGGAAATATAATAATAAGCGGAACAGATGAAAATGAAGTTATAAGATATGCCAATGAGATAAGCAGGAAACTGGACGAGAGTATAAAAGAACATATGGATGCGGAGAAGCTTGGACCTGTTGCAGCAACAATATCGAGAATAAAAAATCGGTATAGATGGCAAATAGTAATCAAAAGTAAAAGGGAAGAAACTCTGAGGTCAATATTGGGTGATCTGTCCCTAACATGCGGTGAAGGACAGCCCAATGCAAGTATAAGTATGGATTTGAATCCGCAAAGTATGTTATGATAAATATAAATATTGGATTTGAAATTAAGGAGTCTACTGATGTAAGGGCGGCCACCGGCCGTCCGAATAAGCGTGGGAATCTCTCATAAAAGCATGTAAACCAAAGCGACAATGGATATTATATAGGAGGTTAATAGAATAAATGGCAATCAGGACAATCAGAAAAGATGGAGATGAAGTATTAAGAAAGGTATCCAGAAAAGTAGAGGTCATTGATGACAGAATACTGACACTGCTTGACGACATGAAGGATACTATGTATAAAGCTGAAGGAGTAGGGCTGGCCGCCCCCCAGATAGGAGTACTGAGAAGAGTAGTGGTGATAGATGTGGGGGATGGTCTTATAGAGCTTATCAATCCTGTTATTGTATATGAGAGCGGTGAGCAGATGGAAGAGGAAGGCTGTCTCAGTATACCCGGGATACGTGGACAGGTAAAAAGACCTTCAAAGGTGATAGTCAGAGCAATGAACAGAAAAGGCGAAACTGTTGAGATAACAGGCACTGATCTTCTGGCAATAGCTATTTCCCATGAGGTAGACCACCTGAATGGTATACTCTTTACTGATAAGGCAATAAATAAGACATACTACAAATAAAGCTTCAGGAGGGAAGGACAGCTATGAGAATTGTTTTTATGGGCACTCCCGATTTTGCAGTTCCGTGCCTTAAGGTGCTTATTGAGGGAAAGCATGATGTAGCTGCGGTGGTGACACAACCCGACAGGGCAAAGGGAAGAGGTAAACAGCTTGCGTCTCCGCCGGTGAAGCTTATGGCAGAGCAAGCCGGGATACCGGTATACCAGCCGGAGAGGATAAAGACCCCTGAATTTACAAATATCCTTAAGGAGCTGAAGCCGGATGTCATGATTGTAGTTGCTTTTGGGCAGATACTGTCACAGGAAATACTTGACATACCTTCCTTAGGCTGCATTAATGTACACGCATCTCTCCTGCCTAAGTACAGGGGGGCAGCTCCAATAAACTGGTGCATAATAAACGGTGAAAAAGTCACCGGAGTTACTACCATGTATATGGATAAAGGCCTTGATACAGGAGATATGATCCTAAAGAAGAAGATTTCCATAGGAGAAAATGAAACCGCCGGTGAGCTTCATGACAAGCTGATGGCTCTTGGAGCAGAAGTTTTGTCTGAAACATTGGAGCTCATGGAAAAGGGGGAAGTTCCGAGAGTACCACAGGACCATAAAGAAGCCACATATGCTCCAATAATGAGCAAAGCTCTTGGAAGGATTGATTGGTCAAAAAGCGCAGAAGAGATAAGAAACCTTATAAGAGGTACATACCCATGGCCCGGAGCTTTTTCCACATATAAAGGAAAGGTATTCAAAATCATGAGTGCCGAAGTATTGGACCCTGTTGTGAAATATGAAAAATGGGGAACAATAATAAGTGTGGACAAAGACACTATAATAGCCGGCTGTGGTTCGGGATCCCTTGGAATAAAGGAGCTCCAGTTTGAAAATGAAAAGCGTATGAGTGTGGAAGCCTATTTGAGAGGACACGAAATAGAGGTAGGGACAATGCTCGATTAATAATGAACAAAGGTAATAACACTGTTAAGATTCACCAATTGGCAAAAGGAGTGAAATAATATGTATTTAGGTTATGGTTATGGTTTTGATTCTACTTTCCTTCTTATATTACCAGCAATAATACTTGCCGGATATGCACAATCAAAAGTGAGTTCCACCTTCAACAAATATCTGAGAGTAAGGAACAGCTATGGCCATACAGGTTACCAGGTGGCAAGAAGTATATTGGACAGCAACGGACTTCAGGATATTCCCGTTGAGCTTGTCCGTGGAAGGCTGTCAGATCATTATGACCCAAGAAACAGGGTATTGAGGTTATCCCAGGAGGTATACAACAGTAATTCCATTGCATCCGTGGGAGTAGCTGCCCATGAGTGCGGCCATGCGATACAGCATTCAGAGGGATATGCCCCTCT
This sequence comes from Clostridiaceae bacterium, assembly GCA_041690515.1. Classification (GTDB taxonomy): domain Bacteria; phylum Bacillota; class Clostridia; order Lutisporales; family Lutisporaceae; genus BRH-c25. The sequence continues at coordinate 49,138 of JAWLHF010000008.1, forward strand.
CGTTGTCAGAAATGCAATTGCACCAATAGCTTCATTCGGTTCACAGGCTGCATGGGTTTTTGTAATAGGTGGGTTTATTTTCAGCTGGCTTGAGCTGATTAATATAGGGATAATATTGTATACTGCTGCAGTAGCTTTTCAAATAATAACACTACCTGTTGAATTCAATGCCAGCAGCAGGGCGGTAGCGATTCTTGAAAGCACAGGACTGGTACCCTCCAATGAAATAGGACCTGCAAGGGAAGTTCTTAGAGCAGCTGCCCTTACTTATGTTGCTGCTGCTTTTGCAGCTGTTATGCAGCTTGTAAGGCTTTTGGTACTAAGAGGAAGAAGAGATTAGACCAAAACATTGAAGGCTACAGATAGGGGAATACTGTCTGTAGCTTTTGTTAATGATCTAGTATGACGGAAGTATAGAAGTACGGCTGTGTGCCGGCAGTTACAAGGCAGACGAACAGCCTGGCTGCAAAGGGAGAAAAGCTGATGAAGAAAATTGACAAAGCAAGAGATACTGCGGTCAGAACAGTATACAAGGTTCTTCGGGAAGGGGCCTATTCCAATATAGCTCTAAGGCAGGAACTGGAGAAGAGCTCTTTAGAAAGACATGATAAAGCTCTTGTCACAGAAATAGTCAACGGAACACTGAGGAATCTTAGTCGTATTGACTGGATAAAATCGCAGTTTGTAAGAAAGAAAAATATAGAACCATGGATAGAGGACATCATAAGATGCGGCATATACCAGATAGTATTTCTGGACAGGGTACCTGATTCCGCAGTATGCAATGAAAGTGCAGAACTGGCAAGGAAGCACGGACATGAAGGTACGGTGAAATTTGTAAATGGGGTGCTGCGTAACATAAGCAGAAACAGAGAAAAACTTGAGTATCCGGATAAAGTGAAAGATACTGAAAAATACCTTTCTGTATACTACTCACATCCAGAATGGATGGTGAAGAAATGGATCAGTGATTACGGAAACATGTTCACGGAGGAGCTTCTGAATGCTAACAATGAGACTCCGCCTTTTACA
>JAWLHF010000009.1:0-8700 GCA_041690515.1 Clostridiaceae bacterium
GACGGTTTTGACCCGGGAGTAATTGTATCCTTGGACGGAGTACCATGTATAACTGAGAGGGGTTACATTGATGAAAACGGTAACCTGGTACAGCAGCATGCATATCTGACGGTTACAATTCCGGCAGGTATGAGCCCCGGACCCAAGCTGGTCATGGTTCAGAACCCTGATTACGGATATACTGAAGTACCTAACGGTATTACGATAATCAGCTCACCTTTGATAATAGATGTCTTGGACAGTAACAACCAGATAATAGATCCCATAGTATTCTCCATTGAGGGTGGAGAGCAGGTAAAGCTTCGAGGTATAGGCTTTATGTCCAATGCAAGGGTCGTAATAGGCGGTACTCTAAAGCCCAAGAGTGAACTGAAAGAGGGAGAGAACGGCATAGAGTGCCTGGGTCCTGACAATACAGTAATGGTTGTCGTCGGAGGTGTATTTGCATCCGATGCTTCAGTCCAAGATGATGATATTATTAACTTTACAACCCCAAAACTAATGAGCAGCAGTGTAAGCATTATAGTTATAAACGCTGACGGCGGTGTCAGCAATGTGCTTGGCGCCAGCTATGAGAAGCCAAAGCCCGACAGGCCGACAGGCATTGAAATAGAAGTGGTTGACGGAGATACCATAAGGCTTGAATGGGATAGGGTTAATGAGGCAGAATATTATGAGCTGTATATAGCAATAAAGTATGAGGACGAAGATCGTATCCCATATAGGTATTTTACCAGCGTAACTCCAAAAGATCCGGAAGCTGACAGGATAATTTACTTTGTTGAAGATCTTACTCCGTCTACACAATACAGCTTCAGAATAAGATCAGTCAACAACTATACCGTGTCTGACTTCGGGCAGTCCACAAAGTATGTGAAGACAGCTGATTCAATAATAAGCACCGGCTATCAGGGGACAGAGGAGTTCCAGGCAGCCTTGAAAGAGGACAAGATAGTAATAAGAGGCAATGAGATAGTTTACACTGCAGGCACAAACTCCATTGAAAGCAGCAAAGGAGTTGTCGCAGACTTTGATAAAATATACAGCAGCTTATCCACAATGAAGTCCATTGAGATGAATTACAGACAGATCATAAAACATCCTGACACAAAAGTACGTCTAATAGACAAGGATGTGGAGCTAAACATGCTTACAAACAACCTGATTGTAGGTGAGGCAGCGGGGATAGAGGGCGTACTGCAGATGGACACGATGATAAGAGTAAGCATTAACAGAAACCTGGGGGCAAAGGGTGACGATATAAGGATAAGCCTCCCCAGAGGATATAAGTTCATAACAAATCCTTTCGGAATAGATATGTCAATCCAGGTGGAGAAAAACTCCATGGGAGTAAAGAACCTGAAAGGCCAGGCAGATCTGACCATAAGATACGATGAGCCCAAGGCAAAGCAGTTTGCCGGAGGAGTATACATTGTATGCTACGACAACTACACAAAAAAGCTGGAGATAATAGATGCTCAGAAGCTAAACGGCGCCCTAAAGGTAAAAATAAGCAAAAACGGAGCCTACGCAATAATAGGCAAAATCCTCCCGTAGGGGCGGCCACCGGCCGTCCGCACCCTTTCACTGTGTGTCTAACCCGCAGTCATTCTGAGCACAGCGAAGAATCTTAAGTCCCAGATCTCAGGATGACACAAAACCAGCAAGGTTGCACAGCCTTGTTTACCAATAGCCAAAAAACAAAAGGAGTGGTTGAAATGAATCTCAAAAAAAGGGCAATTTCATATGTACTTACAGCCGCACTAGTTTTCAACAGCCTTATAATACCTGCCTACAGCGAGGAGGTGTTCTACAGCGGGACAACCTCAGGCAATGCTCTCATCAGCAACGCAGCCTTCAATGACATAGGTACCGGCTCCGATGCGGAGAACATTATGAAAATGAGCATATACTCAATCATAAGGGAATACGGGAGCAAAACCTTCAGACCAAATCAAAATGCAAGTAAGCAGGATTTTTTGGCGGCATTGGTAAGGGCTATAGGAAAGCAGGAGGCGGCTGTCAAGCAGGGTGAAGCACTGACTGCAGTAAATCCTTCTCTGAATCCGACTACCGCATATATACTGGGGCATATAGAAGTTGCAAGAACCAGCGGAATAATAAGACAGCAGGAATTTGACACAAATTCTGTACTTACTGCAGATGATAGGGCAGCAGCAGAAGCAGAGGCGGATAAAGCAAAGAAAGCTAATTGGAAAATGAAATCAGCCGAATATGCTCAAATATTGAATCAACAGCTGGAGCAAAGGGCTGCTACAAGGCTTTATGCAGCTCCCGTAACCAGAGAAGAGGCGGGGCTGTGGATTGCCCGTGCCCTTGGCCTCCAGCCGGTCACAGGGGAGCAGACAACAGCGGTATTTAACTACGGTGATTGGAGAAGTATAAAGACAGAAAATCTGCCATACATAGAAGCCGTGCTAAAAAACGGCATCAGGATCGGTGCATCCGGCGGCTCATTCTCACCTGGAGGCACCATGACCAGAGGCGAGATGGCGCTATTACTCAATACAGTTGCAAACCATGCACTGGACAAGCTGGGTTATAAAATAGGAAACGGAAAGGTATCAGCCATGTCGGTGAAAAGGGATCTGGGATCCTTGGCTGACAGCGCTTTTACTGATATAACCATACAGGATACCGGTTCTGATATAGTAAACATAAGCATACAGAAAAACACAGGTCGGAATATCAACTCACAGCAAGCACTGCCGGTAATAAAAAACGGCAAGGTGGGGGATGAATCCCTTATTAGCGTGGGTGATGTAGTGGAATACACCATAAACAAGGACAACCAGGTAGTGCTGCTTCATGTAGCAAGACTCAGTGAGGTAGAAGGAACCTATATCAATTATGATCGTGATAATCAGACCATACAGTTCACAGACAAGGAAAACAACAGGTATTTCCTTAAGGTGTTGGCGGACTCCATGATACTGGCTGAAGGAGAACCGGTGGAAATAGGAAGAGTAGAGCCAAACACAGCTGCAAAAGCAGTATTTGCCAATGATGTGCTGAAGAGCATGGAGGTAAGAGTCCCTGTTGAGACAATCAACAATGATGAATTGTCAGTGAAGATACTATATGCAGATACCTTGGGTAATGTGCTTAAGGTGGCTGATGAATATGACAATAAGCAGTATCTTGATATTACCGGAGATACAGCAGTATATATAAACGGTGAAAGACAGGGTATAGATGCCATAGGCTTCGACCAGGACGCTGCACTTAAGGTGGCAGGAGGCAGGGTACTTGAAGTAAGGATATTCACCGATATGGAAGCAGAGGATGAATACAGGGTGGAAACCCTTACAGGCAAAGTCAGGAGTACATCCGGAGACACCATAGTCATTTCACCGGATTCAACTCCGGATAAGGAAATACCCTATAGACTTGATAATATGACAACCATATTTAAAAATGGGACATCAACCGACAGGACAGTGCTGAGGCGCGGAGACAATATAAAGTTCCAGGTCAACCCCGGTAAGAACTACTATATATCAAGGATAGATGTGCAAGGGCAAGGAGCATTGATAGACAAAGTATACAAGGGGGATATAGTGGATGTTCTTCCTTCAACAGGAGAAATCATACTGACCCGTGCATACAACTATGGATATTATGACTGGCAGTTTGAGGGCAACTATCAGAGATATCATATATCACCGGAAGCTGTGATGTACAGAGGAAATGAAAAATTCGGCATCAATGAGCTTAAGAACTACGTAGGCAAATCAATATATGCAGTCTCAAAAGACAATTACGGCAATGAGGAGATTATGCAGATATCCCTGAAAGATGGCTATGAAGATACTATATATAAGACAATCAGCTCGGTAAAATGGACAGAAAACCAGCTGACCCTGACCAATGGAAAGCTATTGAACTATACAGACGGCACAATTGTAATAAAGGATGGTAGACTGCTGGATACCCGTGATCTTGACAGCGATGTAGGGGCTTTCATTATACAGAACAGGTCTGCTTCAGGAGTGGACAATGCTTCAGTAGTTTGTCTCGACAGCTTCAATGCTTTCACAAACTACAGGATAAGCAAGGGATATATAAACAACATAGGAGAAGATTACTTCACCATCGACAACCCCTTTGTACTTAAGAACAATATCTGGGATGAGACACCGGAGCATGAGCTGATGTTCAGGCTCAGTGACGAAACCGTCATATACGACAAGGTGGCATCGAACTTCAAATATGTATCCCCTGACGAATTTGTAGAAAGCAGATACAGGCCTTTTACATATCTATGGCCTAACTACAAAAAAGCAAAGGATGATGATGAAATCCTGTATCATGAGGATGATGAGTACCATAGTGAATACAAGAGGAACAGTAAGAAAACACAGTATCATGAGCATTATATGGTATACGTTGTTTATGATGAGTACAACATTGCAAAAGCAGTGATGCTTTACAAGAAGGATAAGCAGAACTTCAATCCTGACAGAAAGATAGATACAGAGAGAATGGTCGCAGGAATGATAGACAGCATCAAGCAGTATGACTCAGATCTAATTACAATAAGAGATGTTAGAGAGTACAACTCAACTTATGAGCAGTGGAGATATACAAAAGCATCCATGCCGATAGATGCAGACAAGGCGATAATAGTGACGCGGCAGGGTGCATCAGCAGGCTTGGACTATCTTGAAACCAACAGTGAAGCATATATACTGTTAGAAGATAATGATGCAATATTGATATTAGTGGAATAACATGTCATCCTGAACAAAGTGATGGTCTATATCAAAGGGAAGGATCTAAGGGGTGTTTGATATGAAAAAATTAGTTTTGATAATTCTTACAATATATATGCTAAGTATTACAGCAGCCGCAGCGCCGGGGTATGAACCCGGCATAAGCGGCGAGGCGACCAGCAAGAACGGAGAGTTCAAATACAAGGAAATGGTATTTGTCTCCGGGGAGCCGATACTTTTTGAAGGTACTGTATCAATAAAGGAAGACAGCAGAGGCACAAAGACAACATTGCAGTATGAACTTGCCAATGCTGCAAAAAATGCAGAACTGAGCAGAAAAGTAGTTTATCTGAATTCGGAGAGCAGGAACAATCTGGGTAATCAAACCACCTATGCCAGCTCTCTGGATCCCAAATACACAGAAATAATAGAAATAGGCAACGACAGCTACGAGCTTACAGAATACCTTTTCACCCGTTCAGGACTTACTGACGACAAGACAATAATAAAGTATATGGTTTCGGATTGGAACGGAAGCAAGACTTATTCGAAAAATGACGGAGTCGGAGAAGTAAGGATCGACTTCTATACCAATGCAGTAGGCTATAATAACTTCTGGAGTTCGACAGATACAGCCTTTTACAACTACTCAATAACATACAGGTATAAGGACAGTGTGAACTCTACAACCTTTAAGGAAGTAGTCGGTACAGTGGAGTACGCTGTATCGGACTCGGTGGTCAAGACCATGGAGTATGTCAATAACGACCCCAAGGATATAAGCTTCAAAGGCGGGTACGTACTAAAGGAAGGTCAGGAAAACATAGTATCCTATATATATGATCTGCCTGACCTCAGCAGGACAAATCCCGCGAGCAGCAGAAAAAAGGGCAGGGACAGTTTCAGGACAAACACAATACCGGTACTGACAAGGACCTTTGCCCCCACAATAAAAGATGTTCCTGACAGCTATTGGGCAGCAGAGGATATAAAGAAAATGGTATCCATGGATATCATTAGCGTACAGAACAGTAACTATTTCATGCCGAGAAGCTTTATGAGCAGGGGAGAATTTGCAAAAGCCATTGTAAAAGCCTGTGACATAAGCCTCGAGGATGCGGCAAAAAAGAGGTTGAAATCCTATACACCTACTTTCATAGATGTTGACAAGAACCACCCCTTCTATGACTACATAGAGGTTGCGGCAAATATGGGAGTCATGGCAGGAACAAGCAGCACCAGGTTCAGTCCCGACGAATACCTTACCAAATCACAGGCAGCAGCAATAATAGTAAGGGCAATGGGCTTGGAGGAATCCTCCGATGTAAGCAGTACAAGGACAGCCTTTCGTGATGACCTCGATGTGCCGGCATGGGCAAAAAAGTCAGTCAATGTAGCACACAGAATGGGAATCATAAGCGCCAACAGCTACAATGAAATAGAGCCCAACAGACTAATGACAAGAGCAGAAAGCTCTGTAATGCTCAACAGATTCATAAGATACCTCCAATTTGACATAAGAAAGGAATACAGAGAAAAGATAATAAACTTCGGCAGATAAATATTGACCCCCAATCACACCCACGGTATCATAATAACATGGGTGGTCATTTCCACCTGAAATGCAACAATCAAACAACCGTAGGGGCGGCCACCGGCCGTCCGAACCCCAGCAATCAAGCATCCGTAGGGGCGGGTTTCCACGCCCGCCCTAAACCAATCAAACGATAGGAGACTAAACCAATGAAAAATAAATCCCAAATAATATTCCTCTCCCTCATAATAATCCTGACATTACTAACAACCACAGTTGCAGCAGACACAACTCTTTCATTTAAAGCCCCCAGCGGTGATACAGAAAAATCAGAAGCAGCAAAAAAAATAGAATCAATGATGGAAATAATAAAAAGCGAATACTACAAGGATGTCGAGGATGAAGAGCTTATTGAAGGTGCCATAAGAGGCATGCTTGAAACCCTTGACCCCCACAGCACATACTTCTCTCAAGAAGAATTCACTGAGTTCATGAATGACATCTCCGGTGAAATAGTAGGAATAGGAGTACAAATAGAAAAAAGGGATGACGGTATCACAGTTATATCTCCTATTGAAGGCACACCGGCATATAAGGCAGGACTCAAGACAGGAGATAAAATAGTAGAGGTTGACGGTGTTGATATATCAGGATATGCTGTTGACAAAGCGGCAAACCTAATAAAAGGTAAAGAAGGTACTACCGTAGACATCGGAATAAGAAGAGAAGGGACAGCCGGTATAATATATTACGAATTTGTAAGAGAAGTTATAAAAATAAACCCGGTTAAGTATGAGATAAAAGAAGACAATATAGGTTTTATAAGAATAACCGACTTCAACAGCAATACCAGTGCCAATGTTGCCAAAGCAGTAGAAGCCTTTAAAGCACAGAATGTAAAAGGGGCAATAATCGACCTGAGAGGCAACCCCGGCGGACTGCTGGATGAAGTTGTTGAGGCCTGCAAGCTATTGATATCGGAAGGTCCCATAGTGAAAATACAGGTCAAGAATGAAATAGTAGAGACATATTATTCAGATTTGGAGGAAGCACCTTTCAAGCTGGTAGTATTAACTAACGGAGGAAGCGCATCAGCTTCCGAGATAATGGCAGGAGCAATCAAAGACAGCAATACCGGAATCATCGTCGGAGAAAAGACCTACGGCAAGGGCACGGTACAGAGTACAATGAGAATACAAGGGGGCGGAGGAGTAAAGCTGACAATAGCCAACTACCTGACTCCAAGCGGTTTTTCCCTTGACGGCGTAGGAATAACCCCTGATATAGAAGTAAGTGCAAACGCCAACAGTGCAGCGGAACATGCACCAATAAAAGGGGACAGAAGCATAAAAAGCGGTCTAATAGGCCTAGATGTACTTGGAGTTCAGCAGAGACTAAGCGCCTTAGGCTATAATGTAAGCAATCATGACGGTGTCTTCGGCGGAATGACCAGAACAGCAGTACTGGCCTTCCAAAAGGACAACAACCTTAAGCAGGACGCATCCATAGACCAGGACGACATTAAAGTCCTAGATAGCAAGCTCCAAGAAAAACAAAACAGCACCGACCTCCAACTAGAAACAGCAATACAAGAACTAAAAAAAATGCTCCCATAGGGGCGGGTTTCCACGCCCGCCCAAACCCAAAAGTATTTCTATAAATAACATCGTGACATATCCACCAGAAAATGGTATAATAACAAATATAAATACCAACTAAAAGGGTGAATATAAATGGAAGATAAAGCACTAAAATTACTAGAAAAATTATACATAGAATTTACCGGCTTCAGAGAAGAAACAAGAGAAAGATTCGACGGCGTAGACAAAAGGTTCGAAGGTGTCAATAAAAGATTCGACGGCATTGATCAAAGGCTGGACAAAGTAGAAAGCAGACTAGACGGAGTAGAGCAAAGGCTTGACAAAGTAGAAAGCAGACTAGACGGAGTAGAGCAAAGGCTGGACAAAGTAGAAAGCAGACTAGACGGAGTAGAGCAAAGGCTTGACAAAGTAGAAAGCAGACTGGACAAAGTAGAAAACAGGCTTACCTTCATAGAACAGGATCACGGCAAAAAACTCCAATCCCTATTCGACGGCTACAAGCAGCACACAGACCAGCTAAACCGCATAGAACAAAAAGTCTCCAACCACGAAAACATCATAGTAAGAAAAATAAAGTAGGGGCGTGTTTCCACGCCCGCCCGAACAACAATCCCCAAACAACCGTAGGGGCGGCCAACGGCCGTCCGCATCCCCAAAAGCATTTCTTATAAATAGGTTCATACTAACATACAGGTTGAGGTATAAAAGATGGAAGTGAAGTTCCTAATTCTATAACCAATTAAACAATCAAGAAGGTTAAAAAAATAACCTTCTTGTAATTTTTTGTTGATTTATAATACAATTATTAATTATAATATATAAGTTATTA
>JAWLHF010000009.1:8800-49598 GCA_041690515.1 Clostridiaceae bacterium
TATAACCAATTAAACAATCAAGAAGGTTAAAAAAATAACCTTCTTGTAATTTTTTGTTGATTTATAATACAATTATTAATTATAATATATAAGTTATTAAAAAATTTACAAAAAAATGGAGAAGGCATATGAGCAGGACAAATTTCAAAGAATTAAATATATGGCAAGTTGCAAAGGATATAGCCATAGACATTTATAAAATTACTGATACAGGCAATATTAAGAATGATTTTTCACTTAAAGATCAAATGAGAAGAGCATCTGTCAGCATAGCTAGTAATATTGCAGAAGGTAATGATAGAGAATCCAATAAGGAATTTGTCAGATACTTATACATAGCAAAGGGTTCATGTGCAGAGATAATTACTCAGCTAACTATAGCAAAAGAAATAGGATACATTAATACAACGGATGCAGATGAAATCGAAGAGAGACTTCAAAAACTATCAAAAATGATAGGTGCATTAATAAATTCTCTATATAAACTTATTGACTGACAAGATTACACTAAAGGAATACCCAGAATCGTAACCACTCGAAACCCGAAACCCGTAACTCGCAACCTAAAAACTATATCTATATATGGAATAAATTTGTTATATAAAGGAGGTACTTCAATTGCATATCACAAAATACATCTTCATAACCGGCGGCGTAGTTTCATCCCTCGGAAAAGGCATTACCGCAGCATCACTGGGAAGGCTTCTCAAAAGCCGCGGACTGAAAGTAAGCCTGCAAAAGATGGACCCATATCTGAATTTCGACCCGGGAACAATGTCACCATACCAGCACGGAGAAGTATTCGTAACAGACGACGGAGCTGAAACAGACCTGGATCTTGGACATTATGAGAGATTTACCGATACCAACCTTACAAAGAACAGCAATGTGACCACCGGAAAAATATACTGGTCAGTGATAAGCAAAGAAAGAAAAGGTGATTATCTGGGCGGCACTGTTCAGGTGATACCTCACATTACAAACGAGATCAAATCAAGAATATACAGGGTAGCCAATGAATCAAGCCCTGATGTAGTTATTACGGAAATAGGCGGAACAGTAGGAGACATAGAGAGCCTGCCCTTCCTTGAAGCCATAAGACAGGTGAAATATGAAGTCGGCAGAGAAAACGTACTATTCATACATGTAACCTTGGTACCTTATCTTTCAAAGGCAGGAGAGCTCAAGACAAAGCCCACTCAGCACAGTGTCAAGGAGCTTAGAAGCATAGGTATCCAGCCGGATATCATCGTGTGCCGGACAGAAAAGCCTATATCAACGGAAATGAAGGACAAGATAGGTCTCTTCTGCAACCTTGAAGGTGATTCCGTAGTACAGAATATGGATGCAGACAATCTCTATGAAGTACCGCTGCTGCTGCATAACGAGGGCTTGGACTCCCTTGTAATAAAAAAGCTGAGCCTCCAAAGCGGAAAGGCAGATCTTACGGAATGGATCGAAATGGTCAATAAAATCAAGAGCCTCAAGAACAAAGTCACCATAGCATTAGTAGGGAAATATGTAGAGCTGCACGATGCATATATGTCTGTGGCAGAAGCCTTGAGACATGCAGGGATAGCAAACGATTCGGAGATAGATATAAGATGGGTTCATTCCGAAGAGGTCAATGAAAATAATGCAAAAGAGCATCTTGAAGGAGTCGACGGTGTACTTGTACCCGGAGGCTTCGGCAATAGAGGAATAGAAGGCAAGATATCCGTAGCCAGATATGCCAGGGAAAACAATATACCATACTTCGGAATATGCCTGGGCATGCAGGTGGCTGTCATAGAATACGCAAGAAATGTATTGGGGCTCAAGGATGCTCACAGTACAGAACTGGATGAAAACACCCCGTACGGAGTAATACATCTAATGCCAGAGCAGGAAGATATAGATGAGAAGGGCGGTACAATGCGACTGGGTCTGTATCCCTGCAAAGTAGCGGAAGGTACAAAAGCCTTTGATGCATATAATGAAGATCTGGTATTTGAAAGACACAGACACAGATACGAGTTCAACAACCAATTCCGAGATGAGGTCCTCAAGCATGGCATGCTTTTAAGCGGACTGTCACCGGATGAAAGACTGGTAGAAATAGTAGAACTAAAGGATCACCCATGGTACCTGGGCTGCCAGTTCCACCCGGAGTTCAAATCCAGACCCAACAGACCCCAGCCTCTTTTCCGAGAATTCATCAAAGCAGCACTACAACACAAAATGTAGGGAACGCATTGTATGCGTTCCGTTTACCAAGCACTCTTATAATATATGAAGCAACACCGGAAGCTTTGGAGAAATCCAAAGCTTCTATATTATAGCGGCATGGCTTGAAGACTGTCATCCTGAGGGGGGAACGACCGAAGGAACTTATATTCAGAAACTGTCAACCTGAGCACAGCGAAGGATCTTATACTATAAATAATATTGTTGTCAACTGGAAAAAAGTGTATACTATATAATATATGACATTGATAAATTTCTTAATATCATAACAGTAAATTATGAAAGGTAGTGAAATAGTGGATAGAGTAACAAAGGTAATGTTTGAAACTATCCTAAAAAAACTCGATAAATTTGACATTCTGGAAGATCGTTTCGACGGTCTTGAAAAACGTTTCGATGGTCTGGAACAACGTTTCGTAGGTCTTGAAAATGAAATAAAAGATTTCAGGGCTGAAATGAAAGATCAAATAAAAGGACTGGACGGCAAAATGGACATAATTTACAACAAGCTAAAATCAGACATAGACGACCTGAAACCGAAACTTGGATCAAAGTACACTATAGTAAAGGAAGAGTAAATCTTTACAAGGAGAGGAAACATGAGCAGCACAGATTTTAGAAAACTAACAGTATGGCAAACCGCCAAGGATTTAGCATTGGAGATATATAAAATAACTAATGATGGCGATTTAGCTAAAGATTATGGGTTGAAGGACCAAATACGCCGAGCTGCGGTTAGTATTCCCAGCAACATTGCAGAGGGAAATGATCGTGACACTAATAAAGAATCAGTAAGATATTTGTATATAGCAAAAGGCTCTTTAGCAGAAGTATTAACACAGCTTATTATTGCAAAAGAGATAGGATATCTCGAAGAGTATACATATAATCAGCTTGAAGAAAAGTGCAAACAGCTAAGTAAAAGCATAGGAGCCCTAATAAAAGCAAGAAGAGATCCAAAACCCCAATAACCCCAGAGTTCAATCCCGCAACCCCGAAACCTCGAAACCTCGAAACCTCGAAACCCCGCACTCCGTCCCCCATATCCAAATATTAAAATTTGATTACATCTCACAATTATCCATTGATACAAGAGAAAGATGGAAGTATAATTGATTTATGCCACATTTGGCACATTATATATATTTAAGGTAATGATTTGTAATAATCCAAGGGTATCATTACAGTATTGTTACAGGTTATTGCCATGCATTGACTGTATATATAACTGTTGCTATAATGTGAAATAGATAGCAGTCCCTTTATTGGGTGCTATAATAATTATTACATATCGAGGAGGTTGGTTAAATGAAGAAGACACTTGCATTGGTTTTGGCACTTGCTATGGTATTTTCATCAATTACAGTAGCATTTGCTGAAGAGACAATCGGTGCAGAAGCTCAGTTTTGTGCAGACTTAGGTATGCTCAAAGGTGAAACCGGCACAGTAGATGCAGCATACGTTGCAACTAACCCAACAAGAATCCAGGCAGCAATAATGATGCTCAGACTTAAGGGTCTTGAAGCAGAAGCTCTTGCTTTCACAGGCGAAGATAATTTTGCTGATGGAAACATAGCATGGGCAGAAGGTGCAAACTTACTTGCTTACCTTAAAGCTAACCCACAGCTCGGCTGGCAGGGTGACGGCGTTAACTTCAACCCCACTGAACTAGTAACAGCTCAGCAGTACTACAAAGTACTTCTTGAAGCTCTTGGTTACAAGCAGACAGTTGAAGGCGTTGTAGTAGGCGACTTTACTTGGGAAGAAGTTATGACTTTTGCAGCTGATAAGGGCCTTGTAGCTCCAGCTACAGAAGGATTCACAGTTAACGATTTAGCTGTAGCAACATTTGCAGCTCTTAAAGTTAACATGAAAGACACTGAAACTACTCTTGGTGCTTCACTTGTAGAAGCAGGCAAAATCGACGAAGCAGCAGCAGTAGCAGCTGGTCTTGTAGAAGACAAGAATGCTGCAGTTGCAGTAGCTGTTGACGAAGCTATTGCTCTTGGTAACACAGTAGTTGAAGTTGAATTCGAAGAAGACGTTGACGCTTCAGCAGCAGGCAACGTAGCTAATTACTCAATCGCTGGTCTTGAAGTTAAATCAGTAGTAGTAACTGGTGCAGATACTGTAAGACTTGAGACTGAAGCTCAGAAAGCTGGTACAATTTACAAACTGACAGTCGGCGAAAAGACTGTTTTGTTCACTGGTATTGCAAAAGTATCAGGTGGTCCTCAGATAATTGAAGCAGAAAGTGAAGACGTTGAAGAAATCGTTTTGACTTTTGACAGAAACCTTGACTATGCAACAGCTACAGATATTGCTAACTATACTATCAATGGTGTAGAAGTAGTAGCAGCTGAAGTTGACGCTGATGAAGTTACATTGACTACAGAGGGACTTAAGAACAAGACTCAGTATACTGTAAAAGCTACAAACATGAAGTCAATTGACGGTGTTGCGCGTAAGACTAGTTCAGAAACTGTAAAATCGAACTTTGATACATTAGCTCCAAAGATAAGCGGCGAAGTTGATGTTCAGACTAACCAGAGAATAGTTGTTTACTTCAACGAAGAAGTATCAAAGGAATCCGCAGAGGATCTTGCAAACTATGCAATCACTGTTGATGAAAAAGACGGTGCAGAACTCGAAATAATTTCAGTAACATGGGACGAAGACGATGAAGACAACGTAGAAATAGTTACTGAACCAATGGAAAAGAAGGAAGACTACAAGCTTTCCGTAAATAATATAGCTGACCAGAGAAAGGTAGCTAATGTGATGACAAGACCTTCAACAAAGAGATTTGAAGGCGCAAAAGAAGATGAAGATGAGCCAGAGTTAGATACTGCTGTAGCTCTTTCACCTACTATGATAAAAGTTAGATTTACTGATGATAGCAGACTTGATCCAGACAGCGTACTGGATGTAAACAACTACACAGTAGAATCTGACGGTGACAATGTAGATGTTGAAAGCGCAGACGAGTTAGTAAACAAGAATGGTGAATTCGTAGTTCTACTTACTGTAGATGAGTTAGTAACAAACAGAAACTGTAAAGTTGAAGTTGTTGACATACTCGACGAATTTGGTAACGCTTTAGAAGGTTATGACACATTCAGAGTAGGATTGGATCAGTTTGAATCAGTTCAGGTAACTGATGTAAGAGCAATGGGAGAAAATACTCTCCGCGTTTACTTCAGTGATGAAGTAAATGAAGCAACAGTAGAGAACATTGCTAACTACAGCCTAGACGGCGGCGTTGGAGCACCAACAAAAGCTGAATGGGAAAAGACAGGTACACCTGATCATACAGTAACATTGACTGTTAATGATATGGTTAATGGATATGAGTATGAATTGTCTATCGAAGGTATTGAAGACCTTGCAGGTAACGTATTGGATTTAGACTATGTATTTGTTGCTGACGATTCAAGATGGGATAACAAAATTGAATTACCATCTGCAGATGCAGTGAATAAGTATGTTGTTGCACTTTCATTTGAAGAAGAAGTTGAATATCATGAAACAGAACCTGTAAAATTGGTATTGAATGGATATGATGAGAATGAAGTACTTCAGGAGACTATAAAACTAACTGCAAAAGCTTACAAAGAAGATAATACAGTTATTGAATTCTCAGATTATGGCAATGAAGAGTTAAATCCAGAGTATGAATACACTGTAGCTGGCATAGTTTACGGTGTTGCTGAGTATGTTGGTGGAATAACAGACTTAATCGGTAACGTTCTCGCTATAGATGAAGATGATGCAATAACATTTGACGGTACTGACGATGAGCCAGATTATGTTGAGTATGACGGATATGAGCAGATCAACGGCGGAATCTTCGAAGTTACAATGTCTGGAAATGTTGTACTCAAAGGTGGTAGCTCAGTAACTGCAAACAGCAGAACCTTCGATTTAGATACTGATGATGATGTAGTTATATTCAAAATCAGAGTAGCTAATAACAAGGGTATAGTAGAGGACACTGAGTACACAGTAAACCTCATTGACCTGTTAGAAGATGAGCATGGATTACCTGTTCTTGATGATGACGTAGACTATGATGATGATGGAAATATCACAGCAAGCGAAACAGTATTAACTGGTGATGAAACTGATGAAGATGGTCCAGTTATAGTTAATGTTAGAGCACTAGACAGATATACAGTCGAAGTAGAATTTGATGAAGATATCTGTACAGTAGCTAAGGACGACTTTAAACTCAAGAACGTTGATACTGGTGATAATGTTTCAATAGCATCCTTAGACGATGAAGATGATGATGACAACATAGTAATTCTTCAGTTGAGCAATGCTAACGCACTTCAGGGAAGATATGAATATGAATTAACATTAGTAGGCGACAGCCATGATATAACTGACATAGTTGACTTTGCTGATAATAAGGCAGAAGCTGATACATTCGTATTTGACGGTTCTAACTTAGCACAACACGACGAAGTACTTCACTAAGAGATAAAGGAGAGTCTCCGGTTTCCGGAGACTCTTTTTTTTTACAAACATTCAACAAATGTCTTAATAAAATTGAATTACAGCAGGAAATAGTATAATATATAATAGAAACAAATAAATATTAGGAGTAGAGCAAATGGTAAGAAAAGTGACTAGTAACAGTAATACGGATAAAAGTACTTTGGATGTTATATTTGTATATTTGATAGGAATATTTATGCTTATTATACCTTTCTACAGAGGACTGTTTTTTAGAATTAACTATATTCCTGCGATTATTATAGTCAGTGCTCTATATGTTGTCTATACGGTGTACAAGCTTAGAAGTAAGACATTTAACCCTCTCGATACATATATGGATATAGCTGTGCTCTTAATACCTATTGCATATCTTATGTCCTTCTTTTTTGCAGCAAATATGAAGGATGCTTTTGATATGTTTCTCATCTATTGTAGCTATTTTATGTTATATAAGCTGACATCAGACTTGCTAGAGAAAAATGAAAAAAACAAAGATATCCTTATTAATGTAATTATTGTATCGACTTTCATTCTATCCTTTACGGCCATGCTTAATATTGCAGGGATAGTTGAGTTGAAAGGTGTTTTTCCTGGGAAAAGGCTCTTCGGTTTGTATCAATATGCCAATACCACAGCATCCGTATTGGGCGTTGGAATTATACTAACGTTGAATAAATTAATGAGTGAAGCAAGTGTAAAAAAAGTAGCCATCTACCAGATGATATTGACTTCGCTTATTTCTTCCTTTATTTTTACATTATCGCGTGGTGGATATCTTGTTTTGGCATTAGTCCTTTTATTTAACGTTATATTTGTTAGTGCAAGAGCTAAGCTGAAATTTATGTTGACTTTGTTTATATCTTTCTTATCGAGTGCTAGTCTTATATATAAGTATTACATGCTTGCTGAGGAGGTAATGTCGGGTATTTGGGTACATTATTTGATAAGTATTATTACTTGTGCAGTTATAATATACATTATCTACTTGCTTAAAGACAAATTAATTATAAAGGTTTCAGACAAAGTCATAAATACTGCACTTGTATCATTAGTTATAATTTTGGTGGGAATAGTTGCGTTCCTATTTTCGGCAAGAGGACCTATAGAATACAAGATTGAGCATACAGCCTCGGAAGAACAGTCATGGAAGAATAAGAATATTACGTTATATGAGTTGGAGCCAGCTACTAGTTATATCATAGAATTTAATATAAAATCATCGGTAGAAAGTAAAAATGGCTATCGAGTATTAATAAGAAGTTATAATAGCGAAAATAAGCGTACTGATATTTTCGAGCATACAGGATTGATAGGCCTAAAAACTGAGAAAAAGAATTTTGAGTTTACTACTCCAGATGACTCAGAGTGGATTAGAGTTCATTTTTATAACTACGAATCAGATAGTTATACAGTATATAAAAATGTTATATTTAAAGATTCCAATAATAATGTAGTAAAAGAAATGAATCGACTAAAATATATACCGGTAGCTATCGCTGATAGACTTTCAGATATCAGCTTAGAAACTAGAGGAGCATCTTCAAGGATAAATTTTACTAAAGATGGTTTGAAAATCATAGGGGATTATCCAATAATAGGTGCAGGAGGAGGAGCATGGAAAAACCTTTATAGGCAATATCAGTCGATTCCATATAACACTACAGAAGTCCACAATTTCTATGTGCAATACGGTACTGAGGTTGGTATAATAGGCTTAACTGCATTGATAGGATTAATACTACTGATGATTATATCAATGGTAAAAAGTATAAAAGCAAAATCTTCATATCTTTATGTATACTTAGCAGTAATGCTATTACTGTTGCATTCTACCATAGACTTCAATCTATCATTAGTAGCGGTTGGATATATACTTTGGCTTCTCATAGGTGTTATAAACAGTGAGAAGAATACTCCTAGCATAGGAAAAGGTAAAATTGTGTATCTAAGAGTTTTGTCATTAGGTTTAGTACTGATTGTCTTCTTTATGTCATACTCCATATACTATGGTATGAAGCTTGGAACCCAGGGGGCACGGGCCTCACATAGCAAAGAAGATTCTGAGAGAGTTATTGAGTTTTATGAAAAGGCAACAACATTTGACCGATATAATGGGGCATATAGAATTGACCTGGCACAGATAATGAATAATCAACTCAGGAAAACAAAAGAGAAGAAGTATTTGGACAGGATGGAGGAACAGATTTTCCTAATAAGAAGATATGAGCCTAATAATCATCAATATACTCCTGTTATTTGCAGTTTATACCTTTCTACAGGCAAATATGAAGAGGCGTCAAATATGGCTGAGGAAAGGCTCCAAAACGAGCCTATGCTGGCGCAGTCATATGCATTAAAGATAGATGTAAACTATGAAATAGCAAGTTATTATGTACAAGAGAATAAAATAAAAGAGGCAGTTCCCTACTTAGAGAAGATACTAACAGCAAATGAAGAATTTGAGAAAGTAAATGCGGGACTTAAGACACCGCTTAAGCTCGAAGAGGAATATCTTAAAAAGGTTGAAGCTGTACAAAGGACACTGGATATGATATTAGCAGATATAAAGCAATAATAAAAAGCCAAGTGAGGTATGAAAATGGAAGAGATTAGTTTAAGAGAACTTATAGAAATATTGCTAAGAGGAAAGAAAATTATTGTTGCTATAACTATTACCACCATCATAGTATCAGGGATAGTGAGCTTTCTAATCCTTGAACCTGTGTACGAAGGCAAAGTTGTGCTAATGGCTTCAGGTATAAATACAAAGCAGCAAGCATTACCGCAGGCTGACGGAGTAGAGGCTTTTTTGAATACTCTTTCGCAATATCAATATTCTCAGATGTCAATTGAGACTTACAAAGAACAGATAAGTAATCCTCAGGTATTGCAGCAGACCATAGATGAGATGAAGCTTGCAGAATTAGGCATAACAAGAAGAGACTTAAAGGGAATGGTCAGTCTGGCAACAATCAAAGATACAAACCTTATAACGATTACAGTTAACTATAGTAATAGCAAAATTGCATCAGACATAGCAAATACCATTGCCAGAAAATTTACTGACTTTGTATCGGAAAAGTCCAAAGAGCAGGCTGCAAAATCATCAAATTCTATAAAGCAGCAAATGAATGTTGAGAAGGAAAAACTTGATCAAGTGCTTTGGGAGTATAAAGAGTATCTATCACAACCAAGAGGGTTGAACGAGCTGCAGAAGGAATTGAACTCAAAGTTGGAATTGATAACACTATATAAAACTGATTTGCTAAACACAAGCATTGAGGAGCAAAAGACCAGGGCTTCTCTTGTGGTTGCAGAAAGGCAGCTTCAAAATACCCCACCAAAGATTAAAGTGTACAGATCTTTTCTGGATGAGCCTTATATGTCCCAGGCTTTAGAGGATACAACGGGAAATAGCAGTAAAAACTCATTTGGAGTAAGAGTTGAAGCAGAAGAAGTAAATGACGCGTATACACAACTAAAGATAATGGTAAGTAACCTGGATGTAGAACTTGCAAAGATTACTGCTCAAAAGAACAATCTACAGAAGGAAATAAGTATTCTACAGACGGAGTTGGAGACCTTACAGGGAGACCTGGCAGTCAGACAGCACGAGGATATGATAATTCAGGATAAAATAAAATTTGCGCAAGATACCTATAATGCATTTATGCAGAAATATGAAGAAACACAGATAGCGAGCTCATCAGCTATCGGTGAGTCAACTATTATAATAGTATCACCTGCTGTTGAACCAATGAGCCCTGTTGCACCTAATAAGAAGATGAACATAGCTATAGCAGTTGTATTAGGATTGATGCTTGGTGTATTTGTTGCTTTCTTCAAGGAATACTGGGAAACTAGTGATCCAAAGAACAAAGTGAATGTAAATAGTGTCAGCTGATAAAAATTGCATGCAAATAGATGGGTAGTGAGAAAATGAAGGCTAATATAAGAAAAGTACTTCTTTTAGTTTCTGACGTAGTATTGGTAAATCTTTGCATATACGTTGCTTTGATATTCAGATTTGACGGTGATATACCAAAGCAATTTATGGATATATTTCTAGATACAGCAATATATCTTACTGCTATTAAGATTATTATATACTATTTATTTGGGTTATATAGAAGTCTATGGAGGTATGCCAGTATAGATGAGATGCTGCAGCTTGCCTTTGCAATAGCGATAGAAGGGATTTTGTCATTTCTATTCGGGCAATTCCTCAATGTCAGACTGCCGCGAACAGTGTATGCCATAACGTGTGTACTGACATTTCTGGCTCTTGGAGGAGTGAGGCTAAGCTATCGCATAAGCAGAAGGGTTAAGAACATTGTTATAAGTGATAAAAGTAGTCTGACCAGAGTAATGGTGATAGGTGCAGGAGAAGCCGGTTCCATGGTGATAAGAGAACTGCAGAAGCATACGGAGCTAAAAAGTCTTCCTATTGTAGTGATAGATGACGATGCTAAGAAGCTCAGAGCAAGAATAAACGGTATACCTATTGTCGGAGGCAGGTCTCAAATAAAGAAAGCGGCTGAAGAGTATGACATAGATGAAATAATTGTGGCACTTCCGTCAGTACCAAGCAATGAGCTCAGGGATATCCTCAAGATATGCAAGGAGACACGATGTAAGTTGAAGACACTTCCGGGGGTATATGAAATAATAAATGAAGATGTAAGTATAAAAAATATTAGAGATGTTAACATCGAAGACTTACTGGGCAGAGAAGAAGTCAAATTGGATATAAAGGAGATTTCAAGCTATATAAAGAATGAGACAGTACTTGTAACAGGAGGCGGAGGTTCCATTGGCTCCGAACTTTGCAGACAGATTGCAAGATTTCATCCCAAGAAATTAATTGTATTGGATATTTATGAGAATAATGCTTATGATTTGCAACAGGAATTAAGCAGATCTTTTAAGAGTAAGCTTAATATGGAGGTTGTTATCGCCTCAGTCAGGGATAAATCAAGACTTGAGCAAGTATTCAGCAACTATAAGCCGGGGGTAGTATTTCATGCAGCAGCTCACAAGCATGTACCCCTTATGGAGGTCAATCCTGCTGAAGCGATAAAGAATAATGTACTTGGTACTCTAAATGCTGTACAATGTGCAGACAAATACAACGTGAGGAAATTTGTATTAATCTCTACTGATAAAGCAGTCAATCCAACAAATGTAATGGGTGCAACAAAAAGAGTAGCAGAGATGATCATACAAACTATGGACAAGCAGAGCCAGACGGAATACGCAGCTGTGAGGTTCGGTAATGTGCTGGGCAGTAACGGCAGCGTCATCCCTCTATTCAAGAAGCAGATTGAAGTCAGTGGACCGGTCACCGTTACTCATCCGGAAATAACAAGGTACTTCATGACCATTCCTGAAGCTGCGAGACTTGTAATTCAGGCAGGAGCAATGGCAAAGGGCGGCGAAATATTTATATTGGATATGGGTGAATCAGTAAAGATATTAGATCTAGCAAAGGACTTGATAAAACTTTCAGGATTTGAACCAGATGTTGATATAAAAATTGAATTTACAGGTTTAAGGCCTGGAGAAAAACTCTATGAGGAGCTTCTCTTAGCTGAAGAAGGCGTCGAAGGTACGAGACATAAGAGTATTTTTATAGGAAAACCCTTGGAGCTTGACTATGATGAGTTGATGAAGAAAATTAAAGAGCTGGAATACAATTTGGATAGTCATAAGGGGATCAAAGAGTGCCTTAGCAGTATAGTAAGCAACTATAATGTTGTAAATGATGAAGCAGCAGTTACAAAGTAGCCTGTAAGTATTCATAAGGATTGTAACCATAACATCAAATATTGGTGAAGGTCTAATTGTTAGATATAAACAATACAATTGAGTTATTAAAGCTGCTAAAGAACTCAATGTTATTTTTATAGGAGAACTTTATTACTTATGTATTATGTTTATTAGAGAAATGAGATATTGACAAAAAACTCAAATTTCTACTACAACTGTATTTAGTGATGTGAGTTTGTTGAATGGATATACAACAGTTATTTGATGATAATAAATTACTCAACTATAGTTAAAAAAGGAGTCCAATTGAAATGTATTTGAAAATTAAACGATTAATAGATATTATACTTTCATCGTTAGGGCTGCTTATTTTATCTCCTGTTTTTTTAGTACTCATTATAGCAATTAAACTTGACTCCCCTGGCCCTGTTCTCTTTAAACAGAAGAGAGTTGGAATCCATAAGAGGTATTTTAATATATTGAAGTTTAGAACAATGAGAATTGATACGCCGAAGGATACGCCAACCCATCTCTTAGTGAATCCGGATCAGTGGATTACAAAGGTAGGTAAGTTGTTGCGAAAGACAAGTCTGGATGAGTTACCACAGATTATAAATATCATTAAGGGTGAAATGAGTATCATCGGTCCTAGACCAGCTTTGTGGAATCAGTATGATCTGATTGAAGAGAGAGACAAGTACGGTGCAAATGATGTGCCGGTTGGACTCACTGGATGGGCACAGATTAATGGAAGAGATGAACTTGAGATTGTTATGAAGGCTAGACTTGATGGAGAATACGCAGAGAAGATTGGGTTTATGATGGATGTAAGATGCTTCATTGTGACAATAATTAGTGTTCTGAGAAGTGATGGCGTAGTTGAAGGGGGGACTGGAGTTAAGACGAAGGTCACCAGCAGCTCAGGGAATTCTGAAGAAGAAATTGGGATGTCCTGAAAAAACTATGTCTGTATTACAGCCTACTTGACTGAGGTGAAAAAAATGAAAAAAATAATAATCACCGGTAAGAACAGTTATATTGGTACATCTGTAGAGAATTGGCTTGTGAGAGAATCTGATAAATATAAAGTAGATACTGTTGATATGAAAGATGGGTCATGGGAAAGGAAGGATTTCAGTGACTATGATGTTGTTTTTCATGTGGCTGGGATAGCTCATGTATCTTCTGATCCTAAGATGGAAGATCTCTACTATAAAGTGAATAGAGATCTTACGATTGAAACTGCTGAGAAGGCTAAAAAAGAAGGTGTAAAGCAGTTCATTTTTATGAGCAGCATTATTGTCTATGGTGATAGCAGCAGTAGTAAGAGGGTTGTTGATAGAAATACAGTTCCAGTACCTAGTAACTTCTATGGAAATAGTAAATTGCAAGCGGAGGAAGGTATCAAGCACTTAGAGTCAGATGATTTTAAGATTGTAATTCTTAGGCCGCCAATGATTTATGGGAAAGGTTCTAAAGGGAACTATCCGAGGCTTGCAAATATGGCTAAGAAGATAAAGATGTTTCCTGATATTGATAATGAGCGCAGTATGCTTCATATAGATAACCTTTGTGAGTTCATTAAGACCATGATAGATCATGAAGAGAGAGGACTATTTTTTCCTCAGAATAAAGAGTATGTGAAGACAAGTGAACTTGTCAGATTGATTGGTGAAGTTCACGGAAAGAAGATTATCATGACGAAGGTATTTAATCCTATATTGAGATTGATGTTTGGAATTGGAGTTGTAAATAAGGTATTCGGCAATTTAGTTTATGAGAAATCGATGAGTAACTATGATAAGGCGAATTACCGAATAAGAACATTTAGAGAGTCTATTGCGTTAACAGAATTGGAGAGAGGGCAGTGATGGAGATTAAAAAAGAAGAACTAGTATCAATAATTATGCCCGCTTTTAATTGTGGGGAATTTATAGGAATTACTCTTGATTCAGTAATTAATCAGTCATATAAAAACTGGGAAGTCATTATTGTGGATGACTGTTCAACTGATAATACAGCTAATATAGTCCAAGAGTATATAAAGAAAGATATTCGAATTAAATATCATAAGTTAGAGAAAAACTCAGGTGCAGCTGTGGCGAGAAATAAAGCTATTGACCTTGCAACTGGTAAGTATATGGCTTTTCTTGATAGTGATGATGTTTGGTTCCCAGAAAAGCTGGCAAAGCAAATTGACTTTATGGAAGAAAACGATTATGGATTTACATGTACTAGCTATACAAAGATTGATGAAAAGGGTGAATATTTAAATAGGACTATAGTTACTCAGCCAAAAAGGGATTATGATGGTGTTTTGAAGACTTGTCCAGGTAATTCAACAGTTGTATATAATGCAGAGAAACTTGGGAAATTTAAGATTCCTGATATAAAAAAAAGAAATGATTATGTTATGTGGCTACAAGTAATCAAGAAAGAAAAGTTCCTCTATGGTATAGAAGAACCACTCGGAAGTCATCGTATTAGAACTGAAGGAATATCTAGTAATAAGAAAAGTCTTGTAAGATACCATTGGAAGGTTTATAGACAAATCGAGAATTTATCGTTGCTTAAGTCAAGTTACTTGATTGTATATTGGGTAGTTGCGACGGTGTTTAAGTTAAGGTAGATCATAATAAGAAAGTGGGTGCTTTATGGGGATATTGAAAGAAGTATTTAAAAACATATTGTTTTATTTTGTTCATCCTATATCTGATAAGAATGCGTTAAAATTTATATTTCCAATAGAGACAGGTGAAAAATTAGATATCAATAACCCAAAAACCTTTAACCAAAAATTGCAATGGTACAAACTGTATTATCGAGATCCAGTAATGATTAAATGCGCAGATAAGTTCGCTGTACGAGAATATGTTCATTCTAAAGGATATTCACATTTATTAACAGAACTTTATGGATCATATGATAACGCAGATGATATTAACTTTAGCGTGTTGCCTGATAAATTTGTACTTAAAACAAATAATGCAATGGGAACTAATATTTTTGTAAAGAATAAGAATTCAATTGATGAAAAAAGAATTAAAAAGCAACTGAATGAATGGTTAAAGAAAGTACCGCTGCAAGTATGGTTTGGTAGAGAATGGGCATATAAAGATATTAAGACCAAGATTATTTGTGAAGAATTTATTGATTCAAAAGGAAAGGATCTGGTTGACTACAAATTTCATTGTTTTAAAGGTGAACCCAAAATAATCCAAGTAAGTATGGATAAGGATACCGGACATAAGATAAACTTTTATGATATCGGTTGGAATTATATTAGAGCTAAACATATATATCCAACAAAAGGTGATATTATAGGCAGTCCTTTAAAGTTAAATGAAATGCTCAAAATTGCAGGGGATTTATCAAAAGGTTTTCCGTATGCTAGAGTTGATTTATATAACGTTGAAGAAAAGGTAATTTTTGGTGAGTTAACATTTTATACTTCCGCCGGATTTGGTAAATTTGAACCGAATGATTTGAATGAATACATGGGGAGTTTATTTGAACTTCCAGAGAAGAAATTTATCAAATAGGATAGAGGGATTGATGTGAAACTGCTATTTTTAGGTGATTTTTTATATAATTACGAGTATTATCAAGATGATATCAGTTCCATAATAAATTGGATTAATGAGAATGACTATAGGGTGATTTTGAATCTTGAGGGACCATTAAATGATAGTGGTAAGCCAATAAAAAAGAGAGGAAAGCTACTTAGACAATCGAAAATTACAATTAATATATTGAAAAAAATGAATGTGGTTGGTGTATGTCTTGCGAATAACCACATTTTGGATTACGGTGTTGAATCATTAAGTGATACATTTAAAATTCTTTCTGAAAATAATATTCAATATACTGGTGCCGGAATGAATTTCCAACAAGCAATACGCCCAATGATAATTAGGGATAATAATGATGAGGTTATTATTCAAAATTATGGGTGGGATATTGAAGAAACAGTATATGCTACTAAAATTACACCTGGATGTGCTCCTAAAGATGAAAAACTAATCTGTGACATAACTAAGAAGTTAAGAAGCAATCACCCAAATTCAAGAATAGTTAATGTACTTCATTGGGGATTTGAACTAAATTACTTACCAATGCCTCTTGATGTGATGCTTGCTCATAAAATAATTGAGTCAGGATGTGATTTGATAATTGGTCATCATCCGCATAATATCCAGCCGTATGAAATATATAAAAACAAGCACATATTTTACTCTTTAGGGAATTTTTACTTTTCTTCAATGAGAGACAACTTTCATAATAAAAAATTCAAGAATCAGGTAGAAAATTTGTGCGACTTTGGTGCTCTTGTAATTTATGATAGTGATAGTAATTACATCAATATAGAACATACAGTTTTTTATGATTATGAGATAAAAGAAAGTAGGATAATAGATACTCCAACTTCAATTTTGATGGACTATTCTGGTTGTGATTTTTTTTGTAAGGATTATGTATTAAAGGCAAAGCAAAATTCCATAAATATAAATCCAATCCTAACATTAGACTTTAAAAGTAATAAAAGAAAGCTTTTTAAGTTAAAATCGGTATACTTAATAAATATTTTTGTTAGATTTGCTAGAAAGAATAAAGTAATTGATAGTATTTACACTAAGTTAAGAACAAAGTTAACACCGTAGTTAGGAGGTGGCGGTTTGAATATTGTATATGTAACAAGACTCTCAACAAATAAATGGGCGGGGCCTAATACAAGCGTACCTAAACAAATTGAAGCACAATCAAAAATTGATAATGTGTTTTGGTATAACGTTAATGATTTTATAATCGGGAAGACTACTGGTGATATTGTCTGTCATTGTACTGATGAATATCCATCATTAAAAATCACAGATCTTCCAAAACCATTTGACAAGCCGGACTTGGTAATATTTGAAAGCTTGTACTTTAAACCATATTTAAAGGTTGCAACTAACTGTAGAAAGAAAAAAATTCCTTATATTATCATACCAAGGAGTTCTTTGACAAATGCAGGCCAAAAATCAAAAAGATTAAAAAAATACATTGGAAACATCTTATTTTTTAATAGATTTATAAAAAATGCAATTGGTATACAGTACCTCACTGAAAGAGAATATAAAGACTCGGGTGATAAATGGAATAAAAATAATTTTATTATTCCTAATGGTATAAATAGTAAAAGTAGAATAAAGAGTACCTTTAATACAAATAAGTTAGAGGGAGTTTTTATTGGTAGGCTAGATATTTATCAGAAGGGGCTAGACTTATTTCTTGATGCCTGTGGAATGATTAAGGAAGAGCTTGTGAAAAACAATTGTTATTTTAGCATTTTTGGACCAGAAATTAATGGATCAAGAAATAAGCTGGAAGAACTTATAAAAGAGAATGAACTTGAAGATATAGTCATTGTAAATGATGCAATTTTTGATGGTGAAAAAGCTAAAAAATTGCTTGAGAGTGATTTCTTTATTCTCACTTCACGGTTTGAAGGTCACCCAATGGGTTTGATAGAAGCTTTAAGTTATGGTCTTCCATCACTAATAACAAGTGGTGCTAATATGTCTGAAGAGATTAAAGGATCAGATGCAGGGTGGATTGCTGATATTTCTGTTGATAGTATTCAAAGCGCTTTAAGGGAGTTGCTAAATGATAAGAATGACTTATATAAAAAAAGTAAAAACTCATTGAAATTATCTGAGCGGTATAATTGGGATAAATTAGCTAAAGTATCTCATGATATTTATTTAGAACTTCTTGAAAGGTGAGAATTAAAATGATTTTACTAAATAAAGTAATCTACAATTTAAAAAAAATAATACCTGATAAGTTATATCTTAAGCTTCAATATAGACATCATTTTAATAAAAACTTAAACTTAAAAGATCCAAAAAACTTTAATGAGAAGATTCAGTGGTTGAAGTTGAATGATAGAAAACCAGAGTATGTAAAATACGTTGATAAGTACGAGGTTAGAAAGTATATTAAAGATACAATTGGCGAGAAGTATTTAATTCCCTTGATGGGGGTTTATGATAGTGTTGAAGAAATAGACTGGAGGAGCTTGCCAGATAGTTTTGTATTAAAGTGTACCCACGGTTCATCATCAAATATTATATGTAAAAACAAAGCTGAACTGGACATGGAAGACGCTAAATTAAAGTTAACGGGATGGCTATCTAAAAACTGGTTTTGGTATGGTAGAGAGTGGCCTTATAAGAATGTAAAACCTCGTATAATTTGCGAAAAATACATGGTAGACGAATCAAACGTTGAATTAAAAGATTACAAAATATTTTGTTTTAATGGAGAGCCTAAACTAATTCAAGTTGATTTCAATAGATTTAAAAATCATCAAAGAAATTTATATGATATTAATTGGGATTATGTTGAAGCATCAATTAAATATCCAACAAACGCTGAAATCAGAATTAAGAGACCAATAAAGCTTGATGAAATGTTACACATATCAAAGAAGTTATCAGCTGGAATTCCTCATGTGAGGGTTGATTTATACTCTATCAAAGATTCAATATATTTTGGTGAACTAACGTTTCATCATGGATCAGGCTATGAAAAAGTAAATCCAGAATCTCTAAATAATGTTATGGGTGAATGGATTAACTTAAGCCAATTATCCAGTTAATTAAATTTTTAAGTATGGAGAGATTTTAATGGGTATCTATCTAGCTGTTGCAATTGTAACTGCAATTTTCAGTGAATTATCTGTAAAATCAAGGAATAAAACTATAAGAAGATTAAGTATATTAGCTGCAATTATAGTTCCTTCATTTTTATATGCTGTAAGATATGGGATTGGAACAGATTACTTTAGTTACGCATCTGCATTTAATAGACTTCAATTAATTGGGTTTGAAGGTAGATTCGAGTGGGCATATGTTTTGCTCAATATAATAGTGGGACGCTTAGGAGGCTCTCTAGAACTATTATTTTTAATAATAGCAATAATCATGTTCTTGTTTTTATATTTATCTTTAAAGGAATATTCTAATTCAATTAGTGTCGGAATTGGAATGCTAGCGTATATGTTGTTGTTTTATCAAATGTCATTTAATATGGTACGGCATAGTGTGGCGATGGTTGTATGCTTATATAGTATAAAATATATACACGAAAAGCGACCTTTGAAATTTTTAATGCTAGTTTTATTAGCCACAGGATTTCATAATTCTGCTATCATTCTCATCCCTGCCTATATTGTATCCAAACAATTAAGTGAAGGGAAAAGAAAAATATCAAGATTGTTGATATTCACAATATCAACAATAGGGGTTCTGAGTATTGATAGTTTAATCACACCCATATTAAAAAGTATTCATCAACTAAACTACTATCTTTTTTATATTCAAAATGAAACTGGAGAGTTTACCTTTAATTATTTAATAAGACATGCTCCATTTGTTTTAGTTGGTATATTCTTAATTAAGTATATAAAAAGAGACGATACTAGATATATTTTTCTCTTCTCATTATATATCATGAGTTTAATATTAAAACTAAGTGGATTAGTTGGCGCTCAATATATTAATAGAATTTCATTAAATTATGAAATTGTTTTAGTACTAATAGTCGCCTATTTCATAAAGTATTTTAATAAAAGCAGGCATGTTTTCGCTAGTTTTGCAATTATTTGTTATCTGTTGATTTATTGGTATTATATTTACATTTATACTATAAGTCATGGTACTTATCCGTATAAATCAATATTCGGTTTATAATATTTATGATTTAAAGCGACTATTACAATATGATATGGATACAATGTTATGATTAAGTTAAGATTGGAGGATGAGATTTGATTGAATTGATTAGTGTTATTATGCCAACATATAAAAGGCCATATAAGATGATTTCAAGAGCTATACAAAGCATTATTAATCAGACTTATAAGAACTTTGAGCTAATTATTGTTGATGATAGTCCACATTCGTATGAGAACAGATATAACGTAAAAAAGGAAATCGAATCTATTGGTGATGAGCGAATAAAATACATTCAACATGAGAAAAACATGGGGGCCTGTGCTGCAAGAAATACAGGCATAAAAAGTGCTGAGGGCGAATATATAGCTTTTTTAGATGATGATGATGAGTGGCTACCCAGGAAGTTAGAATTACAGTATAAAAAAATCACTGAAACTGATGCTGGATTAGTTTATTGTCTGTCAAATACAATTAAGCAAAACAAAGATAACATCACTAGCAAGAAGCTTAGAAAAAGCAAAATGTCAACAGGATGGATCTATGAAGAATTAATTTTTGGAAATTTCATAGGCTCAACTTCATTTGTATTGATCAAGAAGCTAGTGTTCGATAATTGTGGATACTTTAATGAGAACTTAAAATCTGCTCAGGATGCTGAATTGTGGTTAAGAATAGCTAAAAAGTATAAAATTGAAGTGATAGCAATACCTCTTGTAAATTATTATATTCACGAAGGTGAAAGAATTTCATCTAATCCAAGTAACAAGATACAAGGTCTTGAGATGATTAATGACTTAAATAGAGATTATTTAGAACTTCATCCATATGCGTATTCAACTAGAAAAACAAAGAT
Source organism: Clostridiaceae bacterium (assembly GCA_041690515.1). Classification (GTDB taxonomy): domain Bacteria; phylum Bacillota; class Clostridia; order Lutisporales; family Lutisporaceae; genus BRH-c25. The sequence continues at coordinate 29,873 of JAWLHF010000009.1, forward strand.
AGTACCTTTCTATAAAGCAGAATATGGCTTTACTTATGCATGGAAGAAATGGTATGAAGCATTTAAGATATATCCATTCAATTATTTGCATATTAAGTATCTTATCAAATTACTTTTAAGATAATTATGTGTTAATGGTATTTGAATTTAACTGGAGGGGAACGGATATGCAAAAGAGAAATATTTTGATAACGGGCGGGGAACTATTTAACAAAGGGGCACAAGCAATGACTTTTGTTACTGTTGATGAGATGAAAAATAGATTCCCGGAACATGAAGTAATATTGATTTCTAGTAGAGATTATTATAGAGATAATATCGAAAAATCGAAGTATCAATTTACAATTCTATATGATATATTCAAAACTTTTTTTGGCATGGGACTATACTCAAAACTCAAGCGAATGGATTTAAACAAAGTCAATGAATCAAAAACAATTCTCAGTAAGACGGATATAGTAATTGATATTAGCGGTTTTGCATTAAGTTCTAATTGGGGACCAATATCAACTCTTTTTTATTTGTCACGTATTAAAACCGCAAAAAGAAATGGTGCTAAGGTATTTCTAATGCCTCAATCATTTGGTCCTTTTAAATACAACAAAATTATACAATTTTTTATAGATAGAGAACTTGAAAATTCATTAAGACTTGCGGATTTGATATACGCAAGAGAAAAGGAAGGTTATATACTCTTAACCGAAAAATACGGTTTGAGAAATGTTGAACTTTCACCTGATTTAGTACTACAGAATTCAGGAATTAATTTATCAAATATATATTCTAAAGTTCCATCTCAAATAAATATTGATATAAGAAATAATAGCGTTGCAATAGTGCCTAATATGAGAAATTTTGAACATGGAAATAAAGAGGAAATCATAGAATTGTATAAAAAATCTGTAGAAAAATTACTTTCGCTAGGTAAGAACATTTATCTGATCAGACATTCGTGCGAAGATATTGTGGCATGTGAGATCATTAAATCATTATTCCCTAATAATGGAGATGTTATTTTATTGGTTGATGATTATAGTTGTATTGACTATGAGAACATCGTAAGAAAATTTGATTTTATTTTAGCTTCACGATATCACTCGATTGTTCACGCCTACCGTGAGGGGATACCTTGTATTGCTTTAGGGTGGGCTACGAAATATCATGAATTGCTTGAGCGATATGAACAAGGAAAATATGTTTTTGATGTGAGAAAAGGCATAGATTATGCTAAGTATATAAACAAAATTGAATTAATGAATATGAAATATGATGAAGAATCAGATGTGATTTTACAGATCAATAAGAGAATTATAGATACAAATATATTCAATAATATGAAGTTAGATAGAAGTTATGAAGAAGGTAAGGTGTAGATTATTTGAGTAGAGAAAGAAGCTTAATTAAAAATACTTTTATTTTAGGAATAGGAACTGTTTTACCCAAATTAGCCAAATTTGTTACTTTACCAATCTATACTGCAATGCTATCAAAAAGTGAGTATGGAACTTATGACTTAGTTGTAATTATTACTTCTCTACTTATTCCAATTCTTACTCTTCAAATTGAGAGAGCGGCTTTTAGATTTTTAATAGCAGAAAAAGATAACACCAAAGTAGAAACTATTATAACAAATACTTTTATATTTTTTTTACCAATATCATTTGTTGCATCACTTATAGTCTTTATTGCTTTACTTATTTCAGGAATATCTAGTATTATTAGTTTGTTAATATCAATTTATGTTTTGTTAGATATTAACATCGTAGTATCTCGACAAATTGCTAGAGGTCTTGGTCAGAATAGAGGATATTCTAATAGTGCAATATTTAATGCAATCGCAAATGTAGTGTTTGTAATATTCCTTTTGGCAGTTTTAGATACTGGATTATTGGGACTAATGATTTCTCTTAATGTTGCTCTTTTTGTTTCATTCATTTATCTAATAAAGAGTGTTTCACTATTAAATAATTTTAAGATTAATAGGGTTGATATTATCTATATTAAAGAAATGTTAAGATATTCTTTACCCATGGTACCTAATTCAATGTCGCTGTGGGTAATGCAAGTATCAGATAGACTAGTTGTTACAGGAGTATTAGGAATTGAGACTAATGCTGTATATGCAGTTTCAAATAAAATACCTAGTTTATTTGCTTTAGCTTATAATACATTTAATATGGCTTGGCAAGAGTCTGCCTCAATCACTGTTGATGATAAAGATTCGGAAGTGTATTATAGTATAATTTTCAATAATTTGTATAGTTTTTTGGTTGGTATAATGGCTGTTTTGATTGCATTAACTCCATTATTATTTAAAATTTTAATTAGAGGTTCTTATGATGATGCTTTTTATCAGATGCCAATCCTGTTTTTAGGAATATTTTTTTCGTCTTTGTCTGCATATTATGGAGGAATTTATATAGCTCTTAAAGAAACGAAGAAGGTTGGACTATCCTCGATAATTGGTGCGATTATAAACTTAGTTGTTAATTTACTTTTAATTAATAGTATTGGGTTATATGCAGCATCAGTATCTACTTTAACGAGTTATTTAGTGCTGACAATTTATCGAATGATTGATACAAAAAAAATGAGGAGTATCAAGTATAATTGGAAAATTATATTGGGTTCTTTACTATGTTTGGCTGTAATGCTGTTTTTCTGTTATCAAAGAAATGATGTTTTGAATATTATAAATTTTGTTTTAGGCTTTAGCTTTGCGATTGTTCTAAATAGAAAGATGATATCTGGTATGATTAAGATTGTTAAATTTAAAATGAAGATTAATAAAGAGTGTTAGTATGATTGAGCATCTATAGAGTTGAGGTGAATAGTTAAATGAAAATACTAATAACAGGTGCAGCTGGTTTTATCGGTTTCCACCTTTCAAGAAAACTACTTGATGATTCCCATGAAATGATAGGAATTGATAATTTGAATGACTATTACGATCCAAGCCTTAAGCAGTCTAGACTTGAAGTCTTAAACAAATACAACAACTTCAATTTTCATAAAGTAGATATAAAAGACAAGGCGGCAGTAGACATATTATTCGAAACCTACCAACCAACTTACGTTATAAACTTAGCAGCACAAGCAGGAGTGCGGTACTCTATTGAGAATCCCTATGCTTATGTGGACTCTAACCTCATAGGTTTTATGAATGTGCTTGAAGCTTGTAGAAATTACCCGGTAGAGCACTTACTTTATGCTTCTTCAAGCTCAGTTTACGGTGGAAATAAGGTAACACCATTTTCTACAAATCATAATGTTGACCATCCTGTGTCTCTTTATGCAGCAACGAAGAAATCTAACGAGCTGATGGCTCATACATATAGTCACCTATATGGTATTCCAACAACAGGACTCAGATTCTTTACAGTATACGGACCATATGGAAGACCGGATATGGCCTATTTCTCATTCGCAAAGGACATCTTAGCCGGGAAGGTAATAAAAGTCTTTAACCACGGAAAGATGGAAAGGGATTTTACTTACATTGATGATATTGTAGAGGGTATTATTAAGTTAATTGATAAAGCACCTACTGCAAATAAAGAATGGGATGAAAGCAAGGATGATTTGAGTACAAGCTTTGCACCCTATAAGATTTATAATATTGGAAATAACAATCCGGTACCGCTTATGAGATTTATAAATGCTCTTGAAGCTGCTCTTGGCAAGGAAGCTGAGAAGATATATTTGGACATGCAGCCGGGAGATGTATTAAGGACTTATGCAGATGTATCTGACCTGGAAAGGGATATAGGTTTTAAACCTTCTACAAGTATAGAAGATGGACTTAAGAGATTTGTAGAATGGTACAAAGAATATTATAAAATTGGGAATAAACAGTAATGACTAGTGAACAAGAAAGATAATTTTAATATGAGTAAGGGGGGTATTACTATAATGAGAATCACAATCGCCGGGACAGGTTATGTAGGATTATCTAATGCTGTTCTATTAGCTCAACATAATGAAGTAATAGCACTGGATATATTGCAAGATAAAGTGGATATGATCAACAAACGAAAATCTCCGATTATTGATGCTGAGATCGAAGAGTACCTTGCTACCAAAGACTTAAATCTTACAGCTACTACTGATAACTACGTAGCATTTAAGGATGCTGAGTATGTCATAATCTCAACACCGACCAACTATGATCCTGATAAGAATTATTTTAATACAAGAACCGTTGAAGCTGTTATAGCCAATGTTTTATCGATAAACCCAGATGCGATAATGGTAATCAAATCGACTGTTCCTGTGGGATATACTGAATCGGTAAAGAAGAAATTTGAGACAAACAATATAATGTTCTCACCTGAATTCTTAAGAGAAGGGAAAGCACTTTATGATAATCTTTATCCTTCAAGAATTGTGGTTGGAGAGCAGTCTGAAAGGGCAAAGGTGTTTGCAAATTTATTGGCAGAAGGCGCTATTAGGAAGGATATTCCTATACTTTATACAGGTTCTACAGAAGCGGAAGCTATAAAATTATTCGCGAATACATATCTTGCCTTAAGGGTCGCCTATTTTAATGAGTTGGATTCTTATGCTGAGATAAGGGGTCTGAATACCAAGCAGATAATTGAGGGTGTTGGACTCGATCCAAGAATAGGCAATCATTATAACAATCCTTCATTTGGATATGGCGGATACTGCTTGCCTAAGGATACAAAGCAGCTTCTTGCCAATTATGCAGATGTACCGCAAAATATAATGTCAGCTATTGTGGACGCAAATAGGACAAGAAAAGATCATATAGCAGATATGATTATAAAAAGGAATCCCCAAATTGTAGGCATTTATAGGCTTACTATGAAAATGGACTCTGATAATTTCCGCCAATCCGCTATCCAGGGTGTAATGAAACGTATTAAGGCTAAAGGTATAGAAGTTGTGGTATATGAACCGGCACTTTTAGAAGATGAATTCTTCCATTCAAGAGTGATAAAAGACTTTGAAGAGTTTAAAAGAATGTCTGATGTCATTGTTGCCAATAGATTATCAGATGAGTTAAAGGATATAGCTAACAAGGTATATACAAGAGATTTATTTAGCAGAGATTAATGAATATTATGCACGTAGAGGAATAGGAAATAGACGTTAGTCGTATTATTTACTAAAGGATAGTTAAAATGGATGAAAAAGAAAAAAAAGCACTTATTATTTTATCCTGGAGTTTAGTCATATTATGGATGCTTGCTATTTTCAACTTATCGTCTCAAGCGGCTGAGCAGTCAAACAATCTTAGCACAGGAGTAAGTGAGGCAATTGTTGAAGTGATTGAAAAGGTTGACCCCAAATATAATTTTGACATAAGAGAGCTGAATCACATACTTAGGAAAAATGCTCATTTCTTTTTCTATCTTGTACTTGGAGTATTAGTCATAAACGCATTGAGAAAGAGCGGAAGTAAAAGAATGACAAGCTATATTTGGGCTTTTGGAATTTGCGTTCTTTATGCAGTAAGTGACGAAGTGCATCAATTATTCGTACCGGGACGAGGGGGACAAACTGTGGATGTACTGATTGATAGTGCCGGAGCGGCTGTTGGGGTTGCTGCATATTTATTGGTATCAGTAATAGCTAGAAATCGTAGTAGGGGAGTTGCTAATGGAATCATTCTTAAATGGACTAATTAACTTTTTTTCAGTTGAATTTACGGTAATGCTTACTGCAGCAATGCCTATTATAGAGCTTAGAGGTGCCATTCCGGTGGGTATATCACTGGGGCTTTCACCCGTTCATGCCACTTTAATCAGCTTAATTGGGAGTATGATCCCGGTACCCTTTATATTATTCACTATTAGGCCTGTCTTTAATTATTTGAAAAAGGCAAAGGCATTCAGAAGTTTTGTGGAAAGGTTAACCCACAGATCACTGTCTAAGAGTAAGAATATACAAAAATACGGTGTGTTGGGTTTGCTTGTGTTTGTGGCAATACCCTTGCCGGGGACCGGGGTCTGGAGTGGGAGCCTGACTGCTGCATTATTGGATATGAGGTTTAAGTGGGCGTTTCCTGCTATTCTTGTTGGAAATGTGATTGCAGCGGTGTTGATAATGCTGTTAAGCAATGAGGTAGTCAAGATAATTTCATAGTTAGTCTCTAGAACGTAAATATTTTAAAATCAAGTTATGCCTATTATCTAATCAGTGATGGGCATTTAGTGGTTAGTCTATTATCATTGAAAGAATATTCCAACTAGTATAAAATGATAATATAAATAGCAGAGGAGGATGACTATGAGAAATTACAAGATAGTAGCTGTTTTAATGGCAGCTGTATTTATGCTTGCTTCATTGCAAGGAATCACCGTACAGGCAGAGAGCATTGGAGTTGAAGCACAAGCCTGTAAGGTACTTGGACTGCTTCAAGGAGATGGTGCAAATGGAGTTACAGTGGAATATCTGAATACTAATCCTACAAGACTACAGACATATATTATTGCATTAAAGCTTAAGGGGCTTTATAATGAAGCGGGAAAATACACGAGTAATAATAATTTTGCGGATGTTTCATTAGCCGAATGGGCAAAAAATTACCTTGCTTATGCAAAAAATACTCCGGAATTGGGATGGACAGGTTACCCTGACGGTAGATTCGGAGTTGATGATAAGATAAATGGGCAGGCTTTTTATAAGGTTATGCTTGAAGTTTTGGGCTATAAGCAGAATGTTGATTTTACATATGAGCAAACTCTGGAGTTTGCTGAGAAAATAGGATTAGTAGGAGATGCTGCAGAAATTAAGTCAATTCAGTCTTTTACAACAAATGACCTAGCAAAAGGTATATACAGGGCATTGAATACTAATGTCTCAAGTACTGAAAACAAACTTGCTGACTTTCTGGTAGATAAAGGTATATTCAAGAAGGAGAAAGTTGAAGCTGCCGGTTTGAACTCTCTTATACTGATAACACCAATGATTGATAGTAAATATAAAGCGGCTTGGGTGCCTATTAGGGATACATATTCAAAAATGGGCTGTTACATTCTTGAGAATAGTAAAAACAACACGAGTTATGAAATTAAGAAGGGACTAGACAGAGTTAGATTTACTGAAGGATTTACAACGGCATATATTAATAATACTAAAGTGACGATGGAACAGGCAGTTATGAAAGGTGATGACGGAGTATATTATGTTCCTGTATCATTTGTTGTACAGAGTGCCGAAGAACTTGGCTACGACGCTGAATATGCTAAAGAAAAGAACATATTGAGGCTGCAAGTATCAGCTGCTATAAAATCGACACAGAGTGATATTGTTTTGACTAAAGGCAGTAAGAAGTCATTAATGGTACAGAAGATACAGTCCGACATTGATAAAGAAGTTGTTACAAACCAATGTACCTTTACTGCTATGAATAATGACGGTATTATTGAGTTAGAGAGTACAACAGGTGAAATAACCGGAAAGAATATAGGTGCCGTAGAAATAGTTATTAATTACCAAGGTAAGGAAGTAGACAGGGTGAATGTCCATGTTGTTGAGTTGGTGCCGAAGTATTATCCGGCAGCATATTATGAGCAGGTATTTGAAACTACTTTTAAAATAGATAAGTCGAACTTTACAGATGGCTTTGGAGTTGTTTGGAATAAGGCACCAGGAGCGATGATAACAATAAAAGAAGGCGATTGCATTGATACTGGCAGCTCACTAAACATACTGAACTATTCAGCAAATGATGCAGGTATGATTGCAAATGTTACAAAGCTGTTAGAAGACAGGGGAATTAAGGGAAAGACAAGTATTTTGAAAATTTATGCAAAGGGAATAAGCAAAAACTCAAAGCTATACCTTAAAGCAGATATAAGAACCAACTCTGCAATTCTCAAGCAGGAAAACAGTATTGTACTGGGTGACAAGTGGAAGAATATAGAACTTCTAAAGCTTGAATTGCCCGAGGATACAAAAGAGTTAATACTTACTATTGCAGCAGGACAGAATGAGGAAATAAGGATAGATGCATTTACAATGACAATGAACTAAATATAGAAGATAGGGAAGGGCGGTATTGAAACCCGCCCTTCCTATTTTTCAGTTTTATAGCTGTATTGTGTTAAAGTCAGGTATTGGGAATTCAAGCTGACAATGGTTGTCATCAACTTGTTTTCCAGATCCTTTAAGTCAGATTCACTTTTTTCAAATTCTATTTTGGATAATTGATCATTTTCATATTTGATTCTATCATGAGCAAAGGTTGTTTTTTGGTTTTCTACACTTTTTCTCAGAGTGGTTATTGTTTCTGCCAGAGTATTAATTGCTGCAAATTGTGTTTTTAATGTTATGTCCAGTTCCTTAACACTTTCATCATACTCATATTGTGCGTTATTATAGTCTCGGTTTGCTTCAAATTTCAAATCCTCGAAGTCTTCAACTAGTTTTTCGCTCATTTTGCGTACGCTTTCCTCATAGTCTTCATACTCTTGCTCAACTAGATACTTCTTAGATTTGGCTCTATCAAGTTCATTTTTCTGGGTGAAGAGGATAATGCTGTTCTTTATATGATCTTCTTTTATTTTTTCAAAATCTAAGGATGATATAGTAGGCATGCTTATTCTCATATCAATGTCATATTTGCTAATGTCAAGCTCTATGCCAATTTCTTTACCTAAAGCTATCATTTCAGTTTCAAGATCAGAAAGTGCTGTGTTATATTTCGCTTGGGCTGTCTTATGTGCATTCTCAGCTTGTGAAAGGTCGGTTTTTGTTATCATGCCGAATTCCAGCTTGATTTTTGCTATTTCGAAATTTTTACTTGATAGGTCCATGGCTCGCTTTGCATCATCCAATGCGTATTTTGCTATCATGACATCATAATATGCTTGTGTAACATCATAATCGGATTTTCTTTTGAAATCCTTCTTGTTGAAAAGCTCAACCTCTACTGCATCATATGCCTTATCAAGGTTGATCTGATTATTTATTCTTCTCTCAGCTTTATCTACAACAGATCCTCCTTTTACATGGTCTGTATAGCTGTCTGCCATATCGTTATAGTCTTCTTGTCTCTGCTTTACATAGCTGTCTTGCTGCTTATACTGTGTATCATTCTCAATAGCCAATTTCTTAGCTTCTTCGAGGGTCAATACTTTCTTTACACCCGAGTCCCCTGCAACGGTAACAGTAGATAATAGCATTACAGTGCATAGTATCAGTGCTAATGCCTTGCACAGTTTTTTCATCATTGTTCCTCCTACCTTTGATTTCTATAATACATCTACAATATATACGTATGAATCTGCCTGTAAGTTTCACTTTGAGCCGTTATTTCCTTATTTGTAACAATAAAGTAATATTATTAGGCTCAATTGTCAGGGTAATGTCATTGCCGTGAAAGCAATGGGTGGCGTTTTGAGGGTCAAGATCCTTCACTTCATTCAGGATGACACTTCGTTTAGGATGACATTACGGTGCTTGTGGCAGCCATACTGGCGTATTTTCATTATATCACTAAACGTGCTGCAAGGAAATATGGGCAATAATTGGAATTGGAAGAAATACATTTCTCAATTGCATGTTTGTCCCCTCTGGTATAAAATTAGTAATATAGGGAATTAAAGTAGGCAGCGGGGGGAAGATTCTTCACTGCGCTCAGAATGACGGCAGTGGTTTGTACTTGGAATGACAGGGGGGATTTGTGCTCAGAATGACAGTTGGCGCTGTTTTTAATATCAACATGGTATGCTTTAGTGGAACAAATCTGGTAATTTTCCAGTCTATTATGTATTAGGGCTGTGGGATTGTGATTATAAGTATATGAGGAGGTCGAACATGAGAAAACGTAGGATTTTGGCTGTAATAATGGCAGCAGTTATGATGATAGCTATGATACCGGGAATGGCCGTGTATGGGGACAGTATCGGCAAGGAAGCCCAGGCCTGCAAGGAATTGGGGATACTGATAGGTGCCGATTCTTCCGGGGTTACATCCCAGTATCTGTCGACAACCCCAACAAGGATACAGGCCTTTATTATAGTCCTGAGGCTGAAGGGGCTTTATGCTGAAGCTACCGAGTATGAAGGTTTTGATAACTTCAATGATGCTTCAACTGCCGGATGGGCAAAGAACTATATGGCTTATGCCAAAAGCCATCCGGAGCTTGGCTGGGGCGGATATCCCGACGGTACTTTTGCTCCCACTGATAAAATCAATGGACAAGCCTTCTATAAGGTAATGCTGGAGACTCTCGGATACAGGCAGGGAGTGGATTTTGAATATGTTGAGACTTTGGAGTTTGCTGAGGATATAGGTCTTGTAAAAAGTGCAGATACCATAGCAAAAATGAAGTCCTTTAATGTAAATGACATTGCAAAAGGCATATACAGCACACTCAATACCAAGCCTGAAGGCTCAGACAAAAAGCTTATAGATGTCATGGTGGAGAACAATATCATTACAGCTGAAAATGCTGTAGCAGCAGGCTTTACTCTCGATACCAAGGCTGCGGAGGTAGTAAGCTTCAATGCTGTATCAAACACCAGGCTGGAGCTGGAGTTTGATACTGAGATAGAGCTTCAGAAGGCTGATGTGGAGATATCTGAAGATGATGGAGATTCAAGGCTGTCGGTACTGCAGGTTGAGTCCATTGGAAAAATGGCTTATATTACAACTACCGCAGCGAAGCCGTTCCATGCATATGAAATCACAATCAACACCTTGATCCCTACTAATAATATGGTAATCAGGGGATATAAGAATAAATTCGTTGGAATGCCCAAGGACAATGAAAGGCCTACAGCAAAGCATGAGGTTCTTGGCAATAGTCAGATCATGGTTACCTTTAGTGAAGCGATGGATAGAGAGACAGCTGAGGATCTGTCCAATTATGATATAGAGCCTGATCTTATAGTGTTAAGTGCAGAATTGGGGGCATCTAATAAGACTGTTCTTTTAGAGACCACCAATATGTCTTCCAGGGGCATCTACAAGTTGAATGTAGGGGGTGTGGAAGACATATCCGGCAACAGAATGATTGATTATGCTGCATATTTTGACGGTAAAGGAAGTGATTCCAAGGCTCCTTCCATTGTGTCTGTAAAATCAATAAGTAACACTATAGTTGCTGTTACATTCAATAAAGTGCTGGACGGCAGGTCTGCAGAGGATATAGACAATTACAGCATAAATAAAGGTGTCAGCATAATAGATGCAGAGCTTGATGACAGCAGGAAACAGGTTACTCTTACCACAACAGCTCAGGAATCCGGAGATGCTTACAAACTTGAAGTGCAGAATGTAGAAGATACCTGGGGCAATGTTATGTTCAGGAAAGAGTACAACTTCGTAGGTGACAATTCCAAGCTTACTGCCGATGTTTTAGGGATTTCCAACAATGAAGTCATGATAACCTTCAACAAGGAAGTCGACAGGGAGACTGCAGAGGATCCTGACAATTATTCCATAGATGATGATCTTGATGTTGAAGATGCCATACTTGATGAGACAGGTAAGAGAGTGACATTAATAACATCAAAGCAGACACTGAGGGAAGTATACACAGTGACCATTTCAAATGTAACCGATTTGTGGGGCAATGAAATCAGTAGATTCAGCGGCAAGTTCGGCGGTATGCCTGTTAACGATAAGGAATTGAGCTATACGGTGAAGAGCAACGGAGACAGCCTGATAGTGACCTATAGCAAGAGAGTGGACAAAGAGACTGCTGAGGATGTATTTAATTATTATCTGGATAAGTCTCTTGGATATGCTGCGAAGGCCACTCTGGACGCCGGGGATGGACGTACGGTGACATTGCTGACTGCAGAGCATGAAAAAGGAAAGGTTTACAACATAACAATAAAAGATGTAAAGGATATAGCAGGGAAAAAGATCAGTACTGATGACAAGATAAGCACTAAGAAGTTTGCAGGAATCAATTCCGATGATGGGAAAAGCGGAAGCGGCAAGCTGATCATTGAGACAGTTGTAACTGTTGATATGAATACTATTGATCTTATATTTAGTGATGAGCTTACAGAAGATGAGCTGGAGGATATGGAGGTTGAGGTTGATGTGCCGGAAGAATACAGCCATAATCTTCCTTCAAACCTAAGCTGTTATAAGTTCTTTGTCGGCAGCAACGAGAATGTAAGGGTACAGTTCAAGAGCAAGAATTCATCCAATCCAAAATTGTTTGAAGCGGGTTACATATATGAGGTCACAGTTACAGACATAGAGAGGCTCGACAACAAAGATGACGCAAATGTCAAGCTCTTTGCCGGTACAAATACTGAGAATGAGCCGCCGGAGGTTCTTGAAGTAAATGCATTGAATAACACTGCTGTTGAAGTGGTATTCAGCGAACCGGTAAAGGGTATAACAAAGTCGCAATTTGAGATAGAAGATGATATCACAATTGATGGTGTTTCTGTAGAGGACGATGATGAGATTACTGACAGAGTCATACTGTATATAAGCAAAAGTACAAAGCTGGACGATGATGAGTATGAGCTGTATGTGAAATCAGGGATAAAAGATGCTGCTGGAATTGATTCTGTTTATATGGGATCCGGCTCAAGAAAATATGTAGAGTTTGACGGTACCGATGAAGATAATGAGTCTCCTTATGTGGATTCTGATATCGAGGTGCTTGACAACTATACTTTGAGGTTCGAATTCAACGAGGAGATCAAGGATATAAGCAACAGTTCATTTTCTGTAAAGAAAATCTCCAAAGGCGGGTCTTCAACTCCAAGGGTATCTAAGGCATTGCTGGCTGAAGACAGGAAGACTGTTACGCTATATTTGAATGTCAAATACGATGCTCTCGATGAGGATTATGAATATGAGCTGGGAATGAATAGCTCAGTGAAGGACTTGCAGGATATGAGCGTTGACTCGGATGACAGGGAAATAGAGTTCTATGGTGAAGACATCGAGCTTGAAGAACTGGAGATAATAGCTTCATACATAGATGAGGACAACCAGGAGATTACAATGCTGTTTAACAGGGAACTGGACATAAGCACTCTCAGCATGGTGGATTTTGAATTGTCAGGGGCAGGGTATTATAAAAGCTCCAGAGATAAGGTCAGCTATGACAAGAAGTCTATAACCATTGAACTAGAAAACGAGCTGGACGATAATGAGGAGCTGACTATTGAAATAACATCATCAGGAAGGGGAAGGATAAAGGACTACAACAATCAGTCCCTTTCAACAGAGGAAATTGAGATAGAGACAAATTAACAAGTATACAAGTGTATAAATGCCTTCACCATGTGGATGTGAAGGCATTTATAAATTAAATGTAGGGGCGCGCATTGCGCGTCCGCCTGTTACAGCATTGAATGATTACGAAATTGAACAAAAATTGCATTGTTTATATATACAGGGGGTGGTCATATGGTAAAGAATCATAGATGGTTTAGCTTTGTAATAGCATTTATTCTTGTTTGTACTTCCATCACAGGAAGTATAACATGCTTTGCGGATGCGGAGTATAAATATGAAATGCCTGAAAGAGAACAGGAGGGGCCTGCATATAAGGAAGGGGAACTGATCATTAAGTTCAAAGAAGGGACAAGCAGTAATGAAATGGCATCCTATGCTTCTGAAAACGGATTAAAGTATTTAAAATCCCTTGATTCGATAAATGCAGGACTATTTTCTGTTAAAAAAGGCATGAGCACTGCCAGGTCCATGAAAGCTCTGGAGAATAGAGAAGAGATAGAGTATATACAGCCAAATTATGTGTATTACCCCACTGATATTTCTGAGGACGAATATGAAGATCTGTGGGGACTGAAAAATACAGCAAATCCCGGTATTGATATCAGCGCGGAGGAAGCATGGGATATTACTCAGGGCGAAGATGACATAATAGTAGCAGTCATAGATTCGGGCATATTCATTCATCATCCGGATCTGTCAGCAAATATATGGGAGAACCCTGATGAGGTTATCAATGGTAAAGATGATGACGGCAATGGTTTGATAGATGACATTTATGGTTGGGATTTTTACAATAATAACAACACTGTATATGATGATGAATACATAGATGAGCATGGCACTCATGTAGCAGGGACTATTGCTGCTGCGGCAAACGGTAAGGGGGTAGTAGGCGCAGCTCCCAATGTAAAGATAATGTCGCTGAAATTTTTGGGAGAATATGGAGGTTATACATCAGATGCCATACTTTCCATTGAATATGCTAAGGCTAAAGGGGCAAGGATAGTCAATTGCTCCTGGGGCGGACCGAGTTACAATGAAGCACTGAAAGATGCAATTGAAGGATCGGGAATGCTCTTTATTACCGCTGCAGGCAATGGTGATGAATATGGTATAGGATATAATGTTGATGACACTCCTGATTATCCCGGAAGCTTTGACAGCAGTAATATTCTGAATGTAGCAGCTGTTGACAGCGATGGTCAGTTAGGTGAATTTTCCAATTATGGAGAAGAGTCTGTTGACGTAGGCGCACCGGGTGTAGACATATACAGTACGTTTCCAGCTTATGGAGAAGGGGTTGCGGCTGTTGGTACGACAGGTGATTATGTTACTTTTGCAGCTGCCTTTGGACTCGAAGATATTAAGAGTGGAACAGCCGCAAGAAGGCTTCTGTCAAAAGCCTTGGATGGAGTGGAGCTCAGTGCTCCGATATTGTTGGTAGATGACGATGGTAACGGTATAAAACGTGGGGAAATGGTGTATACAGATGTGTACGGAGTCTATGATACTGCACTTTCTGATATTGGCTTTACAAATGTTGATGTGATACATGTGGCTTCCGATACACATGACGGCCCTAATCAAGAAATGCTGGAGAATTATGATGCCGTGGTATGGTTTACCGGAGAGACTTGGGGTTGGGACAACAAGACAACATTGACTGATGAGGATCAGTCAAGCCTGATGGGTTATCTGGAAACAGGCAAAAAATTTGTACTATTTGGGCAGGATATATTTTATAAAATAGAAGAGAGTCAATTGGTCAGTGAATATCTGGGTATTAAAGTGACAGTATCGGATTATGGTAAGAATCGGTCCCTGCTTGGGGCGGATGGGTCATTGTTTGAGTCTGACAGCTATAGTATAAAGTCGGGACCACGGTATTACAGGGATTATCTTGAACCCATAGGTGAAGATACAGAAGTGCTGCTGTACTATCCTGAGGAGCCGAATGCGTACTACGGATATGGAAGCGGGACATCTATGGCGGCTCCTCATGTAACAGGAGTTGCTGCTCTGCTGCTGAGCAAGAATCCGAATCTCACGGCAGGTCAGTTGAAAGCAGCCATAATGAATAATGGCACACAATTGGACAGTTTGGATGGCAAGACTTTGACAGGTACGCTGGTAAATGCCTATGAGGCTCTAAAAGCGGTTGCTCCGGCAAAACCGACAAATCTGACTGCATCAAAGAGCGGTGCAAATATAACCTTGACTTGGGCAGGAAGGGAAACCGGGGATTTTAAAGAGTACATAGTAGAGCGGAAGATTGGCAGTAAAGCATATTCTATTGTTGGAAATACAGCAGGCAGGAGCTTTACAGACTCCGGAATAGATACAAAGGATAAATATACCTACAGAGTAGCAGCGGTTGACCAGCAGTTAAACATGTCGGATTATTCAAATGCAGTTGTCGGCAACGCCGGTAAATCCTCCGGCAGTGGAGGCGGAAAATCCTCCGGAGGCGGAGGAGGCGGCGGTGGTGGTGGCGGTGGCGGTAGTAGTGCCGAGGTACCGGCTGCTCCCAACCCTTCAATAGACAGCAAAATAGAAGTCGCACTTAAAAGTTCCAAGCTGGCAGCAAGTATTGAAATACCTGTTGTAAAAATCAATGATATTGAAACAGTGGTAGTAAGCACAAAAGTCATTGAAAGTCTAAGTAAATCAGGTAAAGAACTTAAATTGACCGGCTCCGGGGTACAAATTGCAGTATCACCTTCTGCATTGATGACAGAAGAGGTAAAAAGGCTATTAGGCGACAGTACCGCAAAGCTGAGCATCAATATTAAAGAAATAAAAGGTGATGAAGCGCAGAAACTAATGGATATTACGGTGCCGGGCATAGTGAAGTTTGATGACAGAGTATTTGAACTCACATCAGAAATGAAGACAGGCAAAGGCACTGTAAATATCAATAGTTTTGCTGATGACCTTAGGGTAACCATTAAACTTAATTCGGCAGATATGTCCGGAGTTGATGTGAATAAGCTTGGCATATACTACTACAATACTGATAAAAAGGTATGGGAATATGTCGGAGGAGTGTTCAACGAACTGGACGGTACAATAACCTTTGACACCGGGCACTTCAGCAGATATGCTGTGATGATGGCAGACAAGACCTATGCTGATATAGAAAACCATTGGGCAAAGGCGGATATAGAGCTGATGGCAGCAAGGCATATAATAGAAGCTGCAGCCAATACTGAGTTCGGCCCTGATGAAAACATAACCAGAGCAGAGATTGTCAGAATGCTTGTTAATGTTCTGCGCTACAATCCTGATAGGGGGATCAAACTCATAGCTCCCAAGACCGCTACCTTCAAGGATGTAAGCACTGCCAGCCCTGATTTTCCATATATAGAGACGGCAGTCAGACATGGAATCACCAATGGCATTGGGGAAGGGATATTCGGACCTAATGAGACTGTTACCAGAGAGCAGCTTACGACTATGATCGTAAGAGCCATGGGAATAGTGACAGACTCCGATATATCCGCCCTGAACTTTACTGATAAGGACTTGATACCGGCTTGGGCGTCTCAGAGCATTGCGACAGCATATGAAAGAGGACTTGTACAAGGTATAGGAGGCAATGCATTTGGCGTAGGAAGCACTGCAACAAGGGCCCAGGGAACGGTTATTATAAAGCGTGCCATGGAGAAGCTGGGAATGCTTCAAGCTGCTTCAACAATTACAGGAAAGCTTGTGATAAATGATATAGGGGTTCGTCATTATGAACTGGAAACAGAAGAGGGAATATATGTACTTCAATATGATTCGGACAACAGATATCTTGTCAGGGTCCTGGGAGAGATGGTTGGAAAGGACGTAGAGGTAAAAGGATCTGAACAGCAGGTGTATACAACCACCCAAAGGGGTAAGGTATTTAAGGTTGTTGATATTAGGGGTAAGTAGAGAGGGAAGATCCTTCACTGCGTTCAGGATGACAACGGGAGTTGGATCAGGATGACATTAATAATGCCTGCCGCATAAGCGGCAGGCATTGTCATTCCGAGCAGAGCGAGGAATCTTACTCATACCTCAATGCTTCTATAGGGTCAAGCTTTGCAGCTTTGTTGGCAGGATACAATCCGAAGAATATTCCCACCGCAGAGGAGAAGCTGAAGGCTATGAGTATTACCGAAGGGGATACTCCCAAAGGTATGTTGATTGCCCTTCCAGCCAGGAACCCCAAGGATATTCCCAGAGTCATACCTATTATCCCTCCTATGAGGCAGAGTATGAGGGACTCAGTCAGGAACTGCAGCATTATATCCTTGTTCTTGGCACCGAGAGCTTTCCTTATGCCTATCTCCCTTGTCCTTTCTGTTACTGACACCAGCATGATGTTCATTACACCTATGCCGCCTACCAGCAGGGATATGCCCGCAATTGCACCGATAACCATGGTGAAGATATTCAGTACATTCTCTATCATTTCAAGCTGTTTGAAGCCTTCTTCAGCGGCATATTTTCCTTCGTTCCGGTGGGTCTGTTCAAGCAGATGCACTATCTTGTTTGCCACTTCCTTTGAGTTGTCCATGTTCTCAAGCATTACAGCAAAGAAAGATATTTTTACATCAGGGATGACCCTTTCACTTGTTGTTATCGGTATGTATCCGGTACCCGGATAATTGTCGCCAAACATTGCCGCCATGTCGCCTGCAGAGCTCTCACACACACCTATTACAGTGAGGTTGGTGTTATTATCGTCTATAGTGACCTTGACCTTCTGGCCGACAGCTTTCTCGGCACTTTTGAACAGCTTGTTTGCTGTGATTTCGTCAATTACGACTACATTTCTTGCCGCTTCGATATCACTGGCACTGAGAAATCTCCCAGCCAGAATCTCCAGGTTCATAAGCTTTGGGAATTCGTGGGTTGCTCCGTCTATTTCGGCGAACTTCTGCTCCTTTTCTGTCTTAATATGCCCCATGCCCCAAGATGCAGGCACTACTGTCGTGACTTCCGGAATTTTTGCTTTGATCAGCTCCGCATCCTTTAGGGTGAAGTAATCCCTGTCCTCAATATCGTTGTTGTTTGATTTGACATTTACGTTTATAACATTGGTTCCAAGGTTGCCGAACTCACCGACTATAGCCTGCTTGCCTCCCTGACCTATGGATACAATGGTTATTACTGAGGATATTCCGATTATTATACCCAGCATAGTAAGGAAGGAGCGCATTTTGTTGGATCTGACACTTTGGAGGGCTGATTTGAAGCTTTCCATCAGGTTCATGCTGTTACCCCTCCTCTTATTGTCCTGTTTTCTATCTGATTATCAGATATGATCTCTCCATCTCTAAATACTACCGCTCTTTTGGTATGCTGCGCAATATCATGCTCATGGGTTACCATTACTATAGTAACACCTTCATTGTTCAAGCCTTCAAATATCCCCATTATTTCTTCACTGGACTTTGTATCAAGGTTGCCGGTAGGTTCGTCGGCAAGTATAATTGCGGGGTCATTCACAAGTGCCCTTGCTATTGCCACCCTTTGCTTCTGACCTCCCGACAGCTCGTTGGGTTTGTGATGCATTCTGTCTGTCAAGCCTACTCTTTCGAGAGCTGACTTTGCTTTCTTAAGCCTTTCTGCAGAAGACATCCCGGCATAAACCATTGGCAGCTCCACATTGGCAAGGGCGCTGAGCCTTGGAAGCAGATTGAAGGCCTGAAATACAAAGCCTATCTTCTTGTTTCTGACTGCTGCCAGTTCATTGCCATCCAGTGTAGAGACATCAACACCATCCAGGATGTATTTTCCCTCCGTAAGTCTGTCCAGACATCCAAGGATGTTCATCAGCGTTGATTTGCCCGAGCCGGAGGCTCCCATTATTGCAACATATTCATTCTTTTCTATACTCAGGTTGATGTTTTTCAAAGCTTCAACCTGTATTGCACCTGTATCGTAGATTTTCTTAAGGTCCTCAACTCTTATTATCACTATTCTTACCCCCTGACTGCTTCACCGGGTCTCCGTCTTTTAATGTTGCAGGCGGGTTCTTGACAATTTGATCACCTGCTTTAATGCCTTCAAGTATCTGTATCTCAAAATCTGTTTCCATACCTGTTTGTACAATCCGTTTTACTGCTTTATTATTTTCTACAACAAATACAAATTTTGTTCCGTCTTCCTCTTCCTGAACAGCCTCAAAGCTGACTGCTGTTGTGTTCTGGCTTTCCTGAAGGGTGATGTCTATATCCGCTTCAAAGCCCACCTTTATTCTGTTATCCGGGTTGTCTAGGGTTACTTCTATCTCAACCTTAGGCTCTTTATTGCTTCCTTCCTGGGTAATTACTGCAGCTTCGCTTATGTAGGTGACAGTGCCGTTGTACTTTTTGTCTATACCCTTTACTTTCACCGAGGACTTCTGACCGGGGCTTATGCTGACCGCGTCATACTGGCTCACAAGTATTCTTACCTTGTATTGGGAAAGGTCATATATGACAATGGTGTTATTCTCCATTGTAGGATACTGGTTCGGCTTCACATCAAGCTGGATTACCTTACCGTTTATGTTTGA
>JAWLHF010000010.1:0-48425 GCA_041690515.1 Clostridiaceae bacterium
ATTGACAATTGGCGGATTAAATTATATAACTATATTAGATAATACTAATATAGTTATATAATTTTGGAGGAGCATTCGATATGCATATGTTTACTCAGATGTTTAGTTGGTTGAACAACCAGCTGCTGAAGATGACTTGGCTTTCAGAGCTTATCAGGCTTCTTGTAGAGAAGGTGTTCGGGCTGCCTGTGGAAGGTAGGCTGGGAGGCAGCATACATTTTTTTATATATGATACCATTAAGATTTTCATACTGCTTTCAGTTTTGATATTTATAATATCATATATACAAAGCTATTTTCCGCCGGAAAGGACCAAGAAGATTCTTGGAGGAATAAAAGGGATAAAAGGGAATATCCTGGGAGCACTTCTGGGTACCATAACACCCTTTTGCAGCTGTTCAAGCATACCGATTTTCATAGGCTTCACTTCAGCAGGGCTTCCGGTTGGCGTGACATTTTCATTTTTAATATCATCTCCCCTTGTGGATTTGGCATCCCTGCTCATACTTATGTCATTTTTCGGAGCAAAGATAGCAGTAGCTTATGTAGTTGTGGGACTTATACTTGCAGTAATTGGGGGGACTGTCATCGACAGGCTGGATATGCAGCAATATATTCAGGATTATGTATTGGGAATAAAAGCTGCAGATATGGATTATATAAGAATGACCGGAGAAGAAAGGATATCCTATTCAAAAGGGCAAGTCAAAGAGATAATCCACAGAGTCTGGATGTATATACTTATAGGCGTTGGCATTGGTGCAGCAATTCATAACTGGATTCCCCAGTCAATTGTTGAAAAGGTGATAGGGGCTGACAATCCTTTTGCAGTCGTTGTTGCGGCTGTGATAGGAATACCTATGTATGCAGACATTTTTGGAACGATACCCATAGCAGAGGCATTGTTCGGAAAAGGAGTAGGTGTCGGTACCGTACTGACCTTTATGATGGGAGTGACAGCCTTGTCGCTGCCGTCTATGATAATGCTGAGTAAAGTGGTAAAGCCAAAGTTGTTGGTACTTTTCATATCCATAGTATCCTTAGGAATAATCATAATAGGTTATTTGTTTAATGCAATATCATTTATATTTATATAGAAAAATATGAACGGGGGGATAAAATTGGATTTGGAAAACATGGAAGTAAGTATTTTTAAAGCCTTGGCACATCCTATCCGCTTGAAGATAATAAAAAAACTAAGAGACAGAATATATTGCGTCTGCGAGATGAATGAAGATGTAGAATTCAGTCAGTCGAACCTTTCACAGCATTTGAAGATATTAAGGGATGCAGGGATTGTCTACAGCAAGAAGGAAGGCATGCGTATCAACTATTATATAAAGGATACGGATATACTGAAGATAATTGATAATGTTGAAGATATAGTGAAAAACAGTATAAAGTCGCTGAATGAGAAGCTTGGTGAATAGTGTTTAAAGGAGGAAAAGATGATATGATAATTAAGATTCTTGGCTCAGGATGTGCAAACTGCAAAAAGCTTGAGGAAAATGCAAGGAAAGCGGCAGAAGAATTAGGTCTAGATGCAGCAATAGAAAAAGTCACTGATTTTAAAGACATCCTCTCCTACGGAGTGATGAAGACCCCCGGCATAGTTGTAGACGAACAGCTGAAGTCTTCAGGGAGATTACTTACGGTAGAAGAAATTAAGAAGTATTTATAAAAAAAAATAACAACAAAAGACAGCCCAAAATATAGGCTGTCTTTTGCTGTTGAAGGAAGTTATTGAAGCAGTTCTATATTATACCCAATAGTATGCACTGACATAAGCAGCCATGTTATAGAAAAAGTATGACTTACACAAGACTTGTTAATGGTACTTAGGTACGCAGCCTTAGAAAATTCGTATGTGAGGCATGGATGCCGAACAAGCTTTCACGAGTCAAGGATGACGATTTGAAAGCGTTAGGATTTTCTTAGGCGGAGTGCCTTAGTACCATCAAGTCTTGTGTATTTATACTGTTCTATAACATGGCTGCTTATTGCCACAAAAGTATCATTAGTCAACTATATACATATCCAATATATTCCAACAGCTTGTATAATTTTTTTCTTATTTTTTGTTCTAGCTGATACAATTTACCAATACAATCTATTAGAGGATTATCCAAATGGGAAAAAGTATCAGGCATGTCCCGCTAAGCCCTTGCAATTACAGCCGTCTGGCCATGTCAGAGGTTGGCATGCTAATTGCTTATACGATTATTAGGAGGGTTTATCTTGTATAGTGAGATTGTAAATATGATAAAAGACAATCCAATCATTGCAGCGGTAAATAATCTGGAGAAGCTGGATCTGGCGGTGTCCTCCCCCTGCAGGCTGATATTTCTGCTGACCGGCAGCATATTCAACATAAAGGATATAGTGGAAAAGTGCAAAAGAAGCGGCAAGCGCATACTAGTCCACTTAGACCTTTTAGAGGGCTTATCCAAGGATGAATGTGCATTGAGATACATCAGCGAGTATATAAAGCCGGACGGGATAATAACCACCAGGGGAAATCTTATAAGAATTGCAAAAGAAAACAACATCTTTGCAATACAGAGATTGTTCATACTGGATTCCATGTCTCTTGACACAGGCATAAAATCGATCCATTCCACCAAGCCGGAAGCAATAGAGATACTCCCGGGAATAATGCCCAAGGTAATCAGACGGATTCATTCAGAAACCAATATACCGCTGATCGCAGGAGGCTTGATCATCGACAAGGAAGATGCTATTGCCAGCCTCAGTGCAGGGGCTGTGGGGATATCTACAAGCAATAGGGCTGTCTGGTATATGTAGGATATATTTATATAGATCAGAGTATCCCACTAATATCGAAAGGAGGTGAGACAATGAAGCATTTAGGTACAATAATAGGCACAGCTATAGCCGGCATGTTTGTTATGAGTGTATGGGGAGCATTTGCTGGAGCGTACGGAATAGCCGGAGGATGGTTTGCAGGATTGATCATAATAGGTACAATGTGGTTTATGAACCACTACATAGGGCTGGTACACAACAAGGGAGCATTTATAGACATGGCACTAGGTATAGGTGTAGCAGGAACAATGAGAGATGTGTTCAATAACGGCATCCAGGCAGGTGTTGAATCACTGCCGACCCTGATTACAGTAATAGTTGGAGGTATAATAGGCGGCTACATGGCGGCAAAGCTGGAAAAGTATCTGGCAGAAAAGGCTAATAATTAAGACATTTCTACATTGATTCTGTTTTTACCATTGATAAATAAACAAGGAACATCAGATGAAGAAGAAGAGGTAGTTTATTTGGAAGGAGGTTGCGCAATGACTATACAGAATATTATCGGAACCCTTGCCGGAGCATTCATTTTCCCGTTTATTATACGGCTTGCCTGGGGTAAGATGGTAGGCTGCTGGGGTTCTATAGGCGGCTGGATGGCGGCTGGCTTTATAGTTGGTACCTGCTGGACATTGAACCACGGTGTAGGCTTTATATTCCAGACAGGCGGAGCATGGATAGATATGGCTTGGGCTGCAGGTTTCGGCTTGTTTACAGCTTCTCTTGTATCTGGTGACAAATTAGGAGAAGGCCCAACTACCGCAGTAATGGCAATATTAGGCGGTACACTTGGCGGCTTCATACTTTCTTGTGTAATATAGATTTCAACAACAGCGAATTGTATAATATCAACTAAGGGACCTTCAATTGTATTGAAAAAAATACAATAACAATAAACCAATTAGAAATGGAGGGAACACAGTGAATAAGTACATACTGGCATTGGACCAGGGAACAACAAGTTCCAGAGCAATCGTATTTGATAATGCCGGAACAATCGTAAGTGTGGCTCAGAAGGAGTTCACTCAGATTTATCCGAAAGCCGGCTGGGTTGAGCATGATCCCATGGAAATATGGGGCACCCAGAGCGGTGTTGCAAGAGAAGCGCTGGATAAGGCAGGGATAACTGCAGAGCAGATAGCTGCCATTGGAATAACAAATCAGAGAGAAACCACAGTGGTATGGGATAAGAATACCGGAAAACCGGTATATAATGCAATAGTATGGCAGTGCAGAAGGACAGCACCCATATGCGACGACCTGAAGGGCAAAGGCCTAGCAGAAACCATCAGAGAGAAGACCGGCCTTGTTGTGGATGCATACTTCTCCGGCACCAAAGTGAAATGGATACTTGACAATGTTGAGGGAGCACGTGAGAAAGCTGAAAAGGGAGAACTCCTTTTTGGAAATATCGACACATGGCTTATTTGGAACCTTACAGGGGGCAAGAACCATGTAACGGATTACTCCAATGCATCAAGAACCATGCTTTTCAATATCAACTCCCTGCAGTGGGATGAGGATATATTGAAAGAGCTTAATATACCGGCATCAATGCTTCCGGAAGCAAAACCCTCAAGCTACATATACGGCTATACCGCAAAGGAACTGTTTGGTGTGGAGATACCTATTGCCGGTGCTGCCGGAGATCAGCAGGCTGCTCTGTTCGGTCAGGCATGCTTCCAGCCTGGGATGGCAAAGAACACATACGGAACAGGCTGCTTCATGCTTATGAATACCGGGGAGAAGCTTGTAGGCTCCAATAATGGGCTTCTTACTACCATAGCATGGGGTTTGAACGGAAAAGTGGAATATGCTCTTGAAGGAAGTATATTCGTAGCCGGTGCAGCTGTACAATGGCTTAGGGATGAGCTGAAAATTATAGACAACGCAGCAGCAAGTGAGGAAATGGCAGCAGCAGTTCCCGATACAAACGGTGTATACGTAGTTCCCGCATTTGTCGGCCTTGGGGCTCCATATTGGGATATGTATGCTAGGGGAGCTGTTATGGGTCTGACCCGCGGAGCCAACAAGAACCACCTGGTCAGGGCTACTCTTGAGTCCATAACATACCAGACAAGGGACGTACTTGAAGCAATGCAGGAAGACTCCGGTATCGAACTGAAATCCTTGAAGGTAGACGGCGGAGCAGTTGCAAATAACTTCCTGATGCAGTTCCAGTCAGATATTCTGGGAGTACCGGTAGACAGACCGGTAGTAACAGAAACAACAGCATTGGGAGCTGCATATCTGGCAGGCCTTGCAGTAGGATACTGGGCAGATAAGGAAGAGATCGCAAAGAAGTGGAATGTTGACAAGACCTTCGCACCGGCTATGGATGACGAAAACAGAAGCAGCAAGTATGCAGGCTGGAAAAAGGCAGTTAACAGAGCATTAAAGTGGGAACTGGATTAATATTATCCAATTAGACAGCATATATATGGAATAGATATGAGGCACGAGGCGTGAGGCACGGAGTTTCGAGGTTGCGAGGGGGCGAGGTTCCGAGACGTAGGGGCGCCCACCGGGCGTCCGCAAAGACTTCGAAGACCCCTCTCAAGCACAAAGCACAGGATTGCGGTGAACGGATAATGTGGATACACACGACCCAATGTCATCCTGAACGCAGTGAAGGATCTATGACCCATAAGGAATCCCATCCAAAACCCCCGCAACCCGTAACACGAAACCCGTAACCATACCCATAAGGAATACCTAAAAATTAATATAGGCGCATGAGATTTGGAGAGCCGCACAAGCTGGTCTGCGGAATGGCAGGCCTAGCTTGTTACGGCTCTTTTTTTCACAAATATATGAGACAGGAGGAATGAGAATGTATGATGTAGCTGTAATAGGCGCAGGCATAATCGGCTGTTCGATTTCAAGAGTCCTCTCACGGTATAAGGTCAATGCCGTACTTATAGAAAAAGAGCCTGATGTGGCTGACTGCACCACCAAGGCAAACAGTGCCATTGTTCATGCAGGATATGATGCAAAGCCGGGGACACTGAAGGCAAAGTTCAATGCCTTGGGTAATCCTATGTTTGACAAGCTTTGCGAAGAGCTTGACGTGCCCTTTAAGAGAATAGGTTCTCTTGTCATAGCTTTTAATGAGGAAGAAATGGAGACCCTGAACAAACTGTATGTGCAGGGGACAATAAACGGAATAACCGGAATGGAGATACTGGACAAGGAAAAGGTGCTGGAGATGGAGCCTAACGTAAGTGAAGAAGTAATGGGCGCATTATATGCAGCCACCTGTGGTGTGGTAGGGCCGTGGGAGCTTGCCATAGCCCAGGCTGAAAATGCTGCCGACAACGGTGTAGAGATACTTCTGAACAATGAAGTCCGGAGTATTGAAAAGCTTGATGAAGGGTACAGGATATCCACTACCGAAAGAACCATAGATGCCAGATATGTCATTAACTGTGCAGGACTGCATTCTGATGCGATAAACAATATGGTAGCGGCGGAAAGCTTCAGGATACTTCCCAGAAGAGGTGAATACAACATATTCGACAAAAGTGTGGGAGGACTGGTAAATACTGTGGTGTTCCCCTGCCCGTCAAAACTGGGAAAGGGAATACTTGTATCTCCCACAGTACACGGGAATCTTCTTATCGGTCCCAATGCAGAGGACCTTTACAGCAAGGAAGCCTTTGAAACCACATCTCAAGGGCTGGAATCCATATGGGAGGGAGCTGAAAAATCTGTACCGAACCTGCCGCGTAATGCCATTATAACAAGCTTTTCCGGATTGCGTGCAAGGGGGGACAGGGATGACTTCATCATAGAAGAGGCAAAGGATGCAAAGGGCTTTATAAATGTTGCGGGTATAGAGTCCCCTGGGCTTACCTCTGCGCCGGCAATAGCAGAGTATGTGATTGATATGCTGAAAGGCATATGGACCGATATGGAAGAAAATCAGGACTATAACCCCAGAAGACGCAGAATGATAAGATTCAATGAGCTTGATGAGGAAGAGCGCAGGATGCTGACTGAGAAAGATCCCAGGTTTGGCAGAGTCATATGCCGGTGTGAGACGGTCACAGAAGGTGAGATAGTAGACGTCATACACAGAAATGTAGGAGCCACAACAGTGGACGGTGTAAAAAGGCGTGCAAGACCCGGTTCAGGCAGATGCCAGGGAGGCTTCTGCGGACCGAGGGTGATGGAGATACTTGCCAGAGAACTGAATGCTGATATTAGAAATGTTGTCAAGGATAAGAAGGGCTCATACGTACTAACCTGCCCCACGAAGGAAAACAGAGAACAGGAGAATTTGTAAGGAGGTGATGAAGTGGATAAGGAATATGACATAGTAGTCATAGGTGCGGGGCCTGCAGGGCTTGCAGCAGCAATAGAAGCAAGGAAAAACTCCGTGGAGAGAATACTTCTGGTGGAGAGGGCAAAAGAGCTGGGGGGCATTCTTCCCCAGTGCATACATAATGGTTTTGGTCTCCATATATTTAAGGAGGAGCTGACTGGACCGGAGTATGCGGAAAGGTTTATTAATGAGCTTGTTGAGCTGGACATAGAGTATAAGCTGGATACTATGGTGCTGGACATTGACGGCAGTAAGAATGTCACTATGATCAATACCCGGGATGGGATCATTACGGTAAAGGCAAAGGCTGTCATCCTTGCCATGGGATGCAGGGAAAGACCTAGAGGAGCCCTTAACATACCGGGGACCAGGCCTTCCGGTATATTTACCGCCGGAACAGCCCAGAGGTTTGTAAATATTGAGGGATACATGGTTGGGAAGAAAATCGTTATACTCGGATCCGGGGACATTGGAATGATAATGGCTAGAAGGCTGACTCTTGAAGGGGCTGAGGTAAAGGCGGTGCTGGAGCTGCTTCCATATTCCGGGGGTCTTATAAGAAACAAGGTGCAATGCCTTGACGACTTTGGGATTCCACTGTTGTTTAATCATACTGTGACAGAGATAAAAGGGGCTGAAAGGGTTGAAGGCATAGCATACTGTCAGGTGGACAGCAATAGGAAGCCAATAGCAGAGACAAGAAAGTACATAGAGTGTGATACTCTTCTGCTTTCAGTAGGCTTGATACCGGAGAATGAGCTGTCAAAACGTGCTGATGTAAAGCTGGATCCTGTGACCGGGGGTCCTGTTGTAAATGAATCCATGGAGACAAGTGTGAAAGGCATATTTGCCTGTGGTAACGTGCTTCATGTCCATGACCTGGTGGACTACGTGACTGAAGAGAGCAGGAGAGCAGGGAGGAATGCCGCCCAATATGTCAAAGGCGTCGGGGCATCCGACGGTACTGTTATTGATGTCAAAGGGGGCAGCGGGGTCAGGTATGTAGTTCCTCAAAAGGTAAGAGTGGATAATTTGGAAGAAAAATTGGAGCTTTTCATGAGAGTGGATGATATATACAAGGAGAAGAAGCTTATTGTGAAAATTGACGGTGAAAAAGTAAAATCGGTACACAGAAAAAGACTCACACCTGGTGAAATGGAGCATATCATATTGGATACAAACCTAGTGAAGGGGAAGGAGTCTGCTTTTATCACAGTAGAAGTTGAAAAAGAGGGTGCGCGAATATGAAGGAAAAAGAGATTATTTGTATTGTGTGTCCCATAGGATGTCAGATGGAGGTCATGGAGGGCAAGGACACAAATGGTTATGTTGTCACTGGGAATGCCTGCCCCAGGGGGGAAAAATACGGCATAAAGGAGCTTACAGATCCCACAAGGGTGCTTACTACAACTATAATGCTCAAAAAAGGCAAGTTAAAAAGACTTCCGGTAAAAACCGATATCCCTATACCAAAGGGAAAGGTACTTGCATGCATGAAGGAGTTGGTCTCCCTGGAAGTGGAAGCACCTGTGAAGGCGGGGGATATCTTAATTAAGGACATATCCGGAACAGGAGCAAATATAATATCAACCCGGAGCATTTAAAATGCAGGAGGTGTTGGCAATGAAAACATCTCGAATTACAAGTCTCAATATAAGATCACTGTCTAGCGGCGGCAACAGCGGACAGTACAGCTACGGCGAATTGTTCGACAATATTTCTGACGGAGTCTGCATTGTCAACGAGCAGGGTCAGCTTTGCTATTTCAATAAGGCTTATGAGGAGCTGCTGAGAATTGAAAGCAAGCCTGCGGAAGGAAGCAGCATATACGAAAACAGGAATGATGGGGTCATACTGAAGGCACTGAGGGAGCTGAGAAGCACTGAGGGTTTGCTTAAAAACGGCAGAGGGGGCAGCAGGATAAGTGTGTCGGCAGCTCCCATATTTTCAAAATACGTTTTCAAGGGAGTAATCGCAATTTACAGAGAGGAGCTTTCGGCACCATATGAAAAAGAGCGGGAGACGCTTGTGGAGTTGAGGGCTCCGGGCAAAGCCGAGGAAATTGATTTCAGCGACAAGTTCAGAGAGATCATTGCCTGTAGCAAAGCTATGAAAAGTGTCCTTAAAGTGGCATTTAAAGCATCAAAGACCTCCTCCACCGTACTTATAAGGGGTGGAAGCGGAACAGGCAAGGAGCTTGTAGCAAAAGCCATACACGAAAACAGCTCAAGAGCCGACGGGCCTTTTGTGACTGTAAACTGCGGGGCCATACCCAGCACACTTCTCGAATCCGAGTTATTTGGATATGAGAAAGGAGCATTCACCGGGGCAATAAGGAGAAAAACCGGTAAGTTTGAACAGGCCCAGGGAGGCACCATTTTTCTGGATGAGATCGGTGATATGCCGGTGGAGATGCAGGTAAAGCTTCTCAGGGTCATACAGGAGCGGGAGTTCCAGAGAGTTGGGGGAAATGATACAATAAAGTGTGACATACGGATAATAGCAGCCACACATAGAAGTATTGAATCAGCCATTGAAAAGGGCGATTTCAGAGAGGACCTATACTACAGGATAAACGTGATTCCCATATATCTGCCTTCGCTCAGAGAGCGGAAGGAAGATATACCGGTACTTATAGAGTACTTTATAGATAAGATCGGGAATGAACTGGGGAACTTGAATATCAGGTTGTCTGACGAAGCGGAAAAATGCTTGTACAGATATGATTGGCCGGGGAACGTGAGAGAGCTTGAAAACCTGATTGAGAGGCTTATTGCCCTCTGTGACAAGGATATCATCGAGCTTCATGATCTGCCCTCTGAGATATCTAAGATGTATGATGTGAATGAAAATTGTTATTCAAACAATCTTATAAATATTGGCGAATCGGGGAAAATAGCAACATTGGAGGAATATGAGAAAGAAATAATCACATATGCTTTGAAGAGGTTCAGGAGCTTCAATGCTACCGGAAAGGCTTTGGGAATAACCCACAAGACCGTTGCCACCAAAGCAAGAAAATATAATATAGTTGAAGGCATGGAAGTATGAAAACCTACACCTTGACATTGGAATTGCTTAGAGATATAATTATGGATATTAATTTTAATGATTGCAATAGCATTGAAGAGGACAGTAATAAAGGACGCAATTCACAGAGAGGCAGTTGTTTGGTGCAAAATTGCCATTTGCCAGTTTATGAAGATCACCTCGGAGCTGGGAGGCTGAAAACCAGTAAGCCCTTTCGCAGGCATGCGTTATATGCATAGAGTGGTGTATCATTTTACATATGATGCACAATCTGGGTGGTACCACGGTATATTATCGTCCCTTTGGCTTAGGCTGAAGGGACTTTTAATTTTCTTCAATACTTTGAAGCATATACAAAATATCGATTATACTTTCGGAAAGGATGTTAAATATGGAAAAATTCAAGTTTTTATCCGACAAGCGGGTGGCAGAAAACGAACAAAGCATATCAGAATACTGGAAGGAGATAGACCTTCTTAAAAAGAGCGTAGAAGAAAGGGAAGGCAAAGATGCTTTCATATTCTACGAAGGGCCTCCTACTGCCAACGGCAGACCCGGAATACACCACGTAATCGCCAGGACATTGAAGGATACCGTGTGCCGCTACAAGACAATGAAGGGCTATCAGGTAAAGAGAAAAGCAGGCTGGGATACTCACGGGCTTCCTGTAGAAATTGAGGTTGAAAAGGAACTTAAGATATCGGGCAAGCAGGATATTGAAAAATACGGCATAAAGGAATTCAACCAGAAGTGCCGCGAGTCCGTTTTCAAATATGTGGGATTGTGGCAGGATATGACAGAGAAGATGGCTTATCTCATTGATATGGAACACCCATATGTGACTTACCACAATGACTATATAGAGTCAGTGTGGTGGATATTGGATAAGTTCAACAAGGAAGGATATATCTACGAAGGGTACAAGATATCCCCCTACTGTCCAAGATGCGGCACAGGTCTTGCTTCTCATGAAGTGGCACAGGGATATAAGGAGATAAAGACAACAACAGTAATAGTCAAATTCAAGAGGAAAGGCTTTGATGAATACTTCCTGGTATGGACGACCACACCCTGGACACTGCCGTCCAATGTGGCACTTACGGTGAATCCAAAGGAGACATATCTGAAAGTAAAGCAGAATGATGAAGTATATTATGTAGAAAAGACATTGTCCCAAAAGGTACTGGGAGAAGAGTTCGAGGTGTTGGAAGAGCTTAAGGGTACTGATCTTGAACATATGGAATATGAGCAGCTTATGCCCTTTGTAAACCCAGAAAAGAAAGCTTTCTTTGTAACCCTGGCAGACTATGTCACCACAGAGGATGGTACAGGTATAGTCCATACTGCTCCTGCCTTCGGTGAAGACGACTACAATACAGGAAGACGCTATGACCTTCCGGTGTTGCAGCCGGTCAATGAAGCGGGCAAATTCACTGCTACACCTTGGGAAGGGCAGTTTGTAATGGATGCAGACCCAGAGATAATAAAATGGCTGGCAATAGAGGGTAAACTCTTCAAGAAGGAAAAGATAGACCACAACTATCCACACTGTTGGAGATGCAAAACTCCGCTCCTTTATTATGCAAAGCCCAGCTGGTATATCGAGATGACCAAGCTCAGGGATGAACTGGTAGCAAACAACAATTCAGTGAACTGGTATCCTGATTATGTAGGAGAGAAGCGTTTCGGCAACTGGCTTGAAAATGTGAATGACTGGGCGCTTTCAAGAAACAGGTATTGGGGTACGCCTCTTAATATATGGAGATGCGAATGCGGCCATTTTGATACCATAGGCTCCAGGAAAGAGCTTGTGGAAAAGGCCATGGAAAATATAGACGAGAGCATAGACATGCACAGACCCTATGTGGATGATGTGCACATAAAGTGCGAAAAATGCGGCGGCACCATGACCAGGGTCAAAGAAGTAATTGACTGTTGGTTTGACAGCGGATCGATGCCATTTGCACAGCATCACTATCCTTTTGAAAACAAGGAGAATTTTGACGAGCTGTTCCCTGCAGACTACATCTGCGAAGGGATAGACCAGACAAGAGGCTGGTTCTACTCGCTGATAGCAATATCGACCTTCGTAATGGGCAGGTCTCCGTACAAGAACGTGCTTGTAAACGGACATCTGGTTGACAAGGACGGCAGAAAGATGTCAAAGTCCCTTGGAAATACTGTGGATCCCTTTGAAATGTTTGAAAAGTACGGAGCAGATGCATTGAGATGGTATATGATGTATGTATCTCCTGTATGGACAACAACCAAGTTTGACGAGGACGGGCTGAAGGAAGTGCTGAGCAAGTTCTTCGGTACACTGAAGAATGTCTATACCTTCTTTACGCTGTATGCAAACACAGACAACATAGATCCTAAGGATTTCTTTGTAGAGTATAGTGACAGGCCGGAGCTTGACAGATGGATGCTTTCCAAGTACAACAACCTTGTAAGAGAAGTCAATTCCGAGCTGGAGATATATGACCTGACAAAGGCTGTAAGAAAGATACAGTACTTCGTAAATGAAGACCTGTCCAACTGGTATATCAGACGTTCCAGGAGAAGATTCTGGGAGACTGAGCTGACATCCGACAAGAAGGCGGTTTACAACACTACCTTTGAGGTGCTTGTAGGAGTATCAAAGCTTATTGCTCCATTTGCCCCATATCTTTCGGAGGAAATATTCAGAAACCTTACTGGAGAGGCAACAGTACATGTGGCGTATTATCCTGAGACTGATGAAAGCCTTATAGACAACAAGCTGGAAGAGAGAATGGACCTGGTAAGGAGCCTGGTAGGACTGGGCAGGGCTTCAAGGGAGCAGGTAAGGATAAAGGTTCGTCAGCCGATACAGAAGGTGTTTATAGATGCCAAGTATGAGGATATGATTTCATATCTGATACCTCTTATACAAGAAGAGCTGAACGTTAAGGAGGTTATATTCGAAAAGGACCTCAACAGATACATGAATTTCAGCCTGAAGCCTAACTACAAGTACGCAGGCTCGATACTGGGAGCAAAGATAAAGACCTTTGCAAAGGTACTGCAGGAAATGGACGCCTCGGTATATGCTCCAAAGTTTGAAGCCGGAGAGACTGTTAAGGTTGACCTTGACGGAGAGACACTGGAGGTAAATAAGGACTATGTACTGATAAGTATATCAGCTAAGGAAGGCTTCACAGTGACAACAGAGAACAATCTCTTCGTCATACTGGATACTACACTGACAAAAGAGCTTATAGAAGAGGGCTATGCAAGGGAGTTCATCTCCAAGGTGCAGCAGATGAGAAAGAACAACAACTACGAGATGATGGACAGAATAAACATATACTATGACGGCGATGATGAAATAGCAAGTGCCGTTGAGACTTTCATGGACTACATCAAACAGGAGACCCTGGCAGAAAAGGTTGAAAGGATGAAAGATGACAGCTTTGAGAAACAGGACCTGAATGGACATGAAACTGGAATGAAGGTTGAAAGAGTATAAGGATAAAAGAGATCCGGCAGTATGAACTGCCGGATCTCTTATTGTAATTACTTACTATCAAGAGTAATATGGAATACTTCTACCCTGTTGTTTTTCAAAGCAAACACCGTGTTGCCTGATACATGTACGATATCATCATATTCCGCAGGTATGACCACTTCACCCTTCTTGTTGATCAAACCGAAATAAGAATACAAACCTTTTTCAATTTTTACTGCCGCATAACCACCTTTAAAATCCCGGGCAAATCTATATTGCTGGGGCAATACCTCACGACCGGTTTTATCGATATAGCCCCATCTCAAGCCGTCAGCGGATACTGCAGCCATACCGTCGGAAAAATCATTGGCATGCTTATACTTTGGTGGCACTATTTCTCGTCCCGTATTATCTACATAACCCTGCAAATGGTTCTCCAAGCTCTGGAATTTGCCTATACCCTCTGAGAAAGGCAAAGCGAAATTGTATTTAGGAGGTACTATTTCCCTTCCGGTTTTGTCAACATAACCTCTTAGACCATTTGTATCCCACATGAGACCGATGCCGTCGGAAAGATCAAAGGCGCTTCCGTATTTTGGAGGAATCACTTCATGGCCGGTCTTATCTATATAACCGAACAAACGACCTATTTCAACCCAGGCATGACCTTCGACAAACCTACCGACTTCATTATATTTTGGTGCTACCACTTCACGGCCGGCCTTATCAATATATCCCCACAAATGTTTAATATTCATAACCGGAGCCATACCCTCGGAAAACGGACCGGCATTACTGTATCTGGGTGCTATAACCTCGCGGCCTGTTTTGTCTATAAATCCGAATTTGTAGTCCTTGGTCATAAAGGAAGCCAGACCTTCAGAAAAGCTGCTTGCTTCAGTGTATCTTGGAGGTATTACCTCTTTTCCGGTTTTGTCGATATATCCATACAATCCATCCTTCTTAATGAGGGCCAGGCCATCGGAAAAATCCTCGGCATGTTCGTATATGGGAGGTACTATCGCACGGCCGGTGCTGTCGATAAAACCGCACAGATTGTTTTTAATTATACGGGCTAAACCTTCTTTATAGGCAACCATATTACCCACATCATAGGTGATCTTTCCGCTTCTGTCTATGACACCGTACTTTCCCTGCTCCTTAAGCTGGACAACCAATACACCGTCCTCATAGGAATGTCCTATTAACTGGGCCACGTAGTCTGTAGTGATCTCCTGCTTTAATACTGCCGGAACCCCTCCCGCAGCATCTTCCTTCTGTACTGCATCTGCTCCGCTGCTGATAAATTTAAACAGCTTGAAGTTTTCATTAGCTGTTGTATTCTTATTCTTTTCCGGATCTTCATGTTCGAAATAGAATTTGACATATCCGTAGATTTCCGAATTCTCCAGAGTATAAGCCTTTTTGTCTGCGCCTCTTTTTTTGTTGAAGCTCTCCGGTGACATAAAATCATAAATATACCCTTTAAGCTTTTGAGGCTTTCTATAACTATCTATAGATATATGACCGTCATAAATAGATTTTGATTTGCTGTCGCCTTTTTCAAAACCACCCTCTTCTATACCCAGCATTTGATACAGCAAGCCGTCTTTTTTTACAAAGAAGCCGCTTTCAACTTTTTTGTAATTATCATGATTTGAGTATATACATTCCAGGAAGGTATTCTCATCCCATATTTCAACTTCATATTCACCATCGACAAATACGGTTGAACCAATATTTCTGCGGGTCATCTCATATTTTATATACTCTTTTTCCACTCTCACAGGATTATAGGTTTCCATATTGCCTCTCAAGACATTTTTTCTTAGAGTTAAACCATCAATGTCTTCTGCGGATTTTACGATTTTCCTTTTATCGTTCTCCTTGATGTCGAACTTAACAAATTTGGGAATGTATATAATTTCTTCCGAGCCCTCTGGTATGTACTCAATATCAATTACCAAATACAGATCCGGGCTGGTTTCGGTATATTTATTACCGCTCCAGTCATAAAAAATATAATCCTCAGGGCTGGTTAATATATCAATAAGTTCTGTTGTACCGGCAGCTGCCCTGTTATCCTTTACCTCCCGTGTAACTGCATTGCGAAGCGGAATACTGTTTGATGCAGGCTTAAGATTACCGGCTTTATCTTTAATCATGAAATTTATATTAAGCTTTTTATATTTATGGTGATATCCTCTTTCTATATATATCTTTGTATCCCTTGTCCAGATATCTACATCATATTCCCTGGGCTCACGACGGGCAGGGGTGCTTAGGGTCTCCTTCACCCTTTTCACAGGCTCATTATACCTGACTTTGACAGCTCCATTGAGAATTTCCTCTTTTACATAGGTAGCACTATCAGCTGCCGCATATGTACTGCTCGAGATTAACATAACTACTGCGAATAAGAAAAGGAATGCGTACTTACAAATTCTTCTGACTGCCATATGGAACCTCCTATATGTTATTTTCTCCATTATAGCCAAAATTGCAGAAAAAGTCTAAGATTAACAACACTATTCAACAATTTATGGAAAGGGTCATGCTTTTGAGTATAATAAAACCCCTGAGAAAAATCAACGGGGTATGATAAGTTACTCAGGATTGATTTTATCTGCCTTCACATTCATCCGAAGTGCCATAATCGCACTTCTGCCGACTATTGCAACAAGTACAATGAAGCCGCCGAGAAAAGCCCGGGGGCTGGGGGCCTCCCCTAATGCCAGAAATACCAGGACAGGATTCAGTATAGGCTCAATTACCGGTATAAGTATCCCTTCAAGGGCAGTCACGTGCTTAAGGGCATAAGCGTATAGTATGTACGGTATGCCCAGTTGGAATATCCCAAGCAGCAGTATCCCTATAAGGCTTGAGGTATCAATTGGTGAACTTAGTAAAAATGGAAGGCCGATAATTGAAGACAGGACATTACCCCAAAAAACCGATTCCAATGGCGATTCATTTTTCTGTTTACGCAGCAGAAGCACCATGCAGGCAAAACAAAAGCCGCTCAAGGTGGCATATATGTTGCCGAGGAGCCCTCCCGGCGCCATTTCATCAATAAAAAACAGAATCATTCCACCGAACACCAGAAAAATTGATATCCAGTCTAATAAGGTGGTACGCTCCTTCAGAAACCATGCACCCAAAAGAGCAACATATATAGGGGCTGTATATTGAAGAAGTATTGCAGTAGCAGCGGTTGTCAGCTTATATGCCATGACTAGCAGCACCACTGTGCCTGTATAGGCAACTGCGCCTCCCAGCTTATACCTGTTGAACTTCAAGCTGGGCTTTCTGATCACTGCCAGCATAAGCAATGCAGAAATAAAGCTCCGCCCTCCTGCGATGGCTAATGGATTGAGATTTACCATCTTAACCAGTAAACCACCTGAGCTCCATAGTAAAGCAGCTGTTACAAGAAATAAAACAGACCGGAACCGGTCATCTTTTAGTTTTGATATAATAAAATCCATATTAATAATTCCTTTCCGACTCTCCTAAAATAGATAATACCAGAACCGCACAGCCTTTACAATCAGTATTCCTGCAGTGGAATATATGAAGTTGCTAAGTGGTATAATGGAATAGGGACACGGGGTTTCAGGGTTTCTGGACTTTGGGGATACAGGGGGGGTTATCAGGTTTCGAGTATAAGAGGGGCGGCCACCGGCCGTCCGATACAGGAGGCAGTTATACAAATTAACAAGGAGACAACATCAATGATAGAAAAAATATTTAAAATAGCTGCAGCAGCAGTACTCCTGATAGCTGTAGATATGATTATAGAAGTCAGCCTTCCGGTGGTCAGGGAGGTTGACCTGAGCACCGAAAAGCTGGATACAGGGAAAAAGGTCACATTGCTTCAAATAAGTGACTTTCATGGCAGCACTTCTGAAGCTATGATGAAAAGGCTTGTAAGTGAAGCAGCCGTCATTGAACCTGATGCCATATTAATAACAGGCGACCTGGTGGATAGTAAAACAGTAAAATTCAGTAATGTTTATGCTTTGATAGAAGGCCTTCGCTCAACCTGCCCGGACATATTCATGGTGTTCGGCAACCATGAGTGGAGTAATGACAGAAGGCGTGAGCTGGCAGAAAATCTTAAGACACTGGGAGTTGCGCTGATTGATAATAAGAGCACTGTTATTAGTCCCAGGGGCTCGGATATAAACATATGCGGTGTGGGTGACCCTTATAGCAGATGGGACGATATCAATAAAGCCATGAAGGGCGTGGACAAAGGGAAATATACTGTGCTGCTGTCCCATTCTCCAAGGATAAGAGACAGACTGCAGGATCATGCTCCGGACCTGATACTTTGCGGCCACACCCATGGTGGACAGATAAGACTTCCCTTCATCGGTGCTGTAATTGCGCCGGGAGAAGGCCTATTCCCCAAATTTGATAAAGGGATGTTTGAACTTCAGAACGGCAGTAGGCTTTATATAGACAGCGGTGTAGGTACAAGCAAGCTGCCAATAAGGCTTCTTAACAGAAGTCAGATAAGTGTCATTAGGATAGTTGGGGAATAGCTTGTATATAATCATATTGCTGGGATGAATGGTATCGACTACTGATATTTATTGAATTTATAAATGCCGGCATGATTTATAATAGAAAAAATCAATTACTAAAATATCCCCGATTAATATACAATGTTCTTGTAAGTATACAAAACAGGCACTTGAGGTAAGTATCCATGCACCCCATAGTGCCTTAACTATGTTAAGGGGGTAGTAAAATGGCGGATTACAGAGAACTATGGACCAATTTGGGAATGGATCTTGAAAAGCATGATGTGCTTTGCGCAGCACTTCCTGAATTATATGGAGGTGTGTATTTAAGTCAGCAGAACAGACCTGAGGGTATGAACTACTACAATTTTGTAATTTCTGAAGTACACGGACTCAGAATAAAGGAGCTTGATGACCACAAAAAGGCCGGCGGTAAGGTTGTAGGAACCTTCTGTGTATTTGTTCCGGATGAGCTGATACTGGCAGCAGGGGCCATTGGCGTCGGACTATGCGGAGGATCGCAGTTCTGGATTGAAGATGGAGAAAAGGTGATGCCGAGAAACATATGCCCGCTTGTAAAAGCTATGGTAGGTGCAAAAGTAGGAGGAACCTGTCCATATTTCCAGTCCTGCGACATGCTGACCGGAGAGACTACTTGCGATGCAAAGAAAAAGGCATGGGAGATATTGGGGGAATATACGCCGATTCACGTAATGGATCTTCCTCAGATGAAGAGGGAAAAGGATTACAAGAAATGGGCAGAAGAAATTGAAGACTACAAAGGAAAACTTGAAGAATTGACAGGGAACAAGATAACAGAAGAAAAGCTTGCTGCGGCAATAAAACTGTGCAATAGAAAAAGAGCTGTTCTGCAGAGGCTGTATGACGCAAGAAAAGCCCTTAATGTTCCAATAAGCGGTAAGGATGCGCTGCTTGTTTCTCAGATAGCCTTCTATGACAATCCTGAGAGGTTTATAGAAATGACCAACAAGCTCTGCGATGAATTGGAAAACAGGATAAAAGAAGGAGCAGGCGTAGCATCGGATAAGAGCCCGAGAATTATGATAACCGGAACTCCTATGGCAATACCCAATTGGAAAATGCATCATCTGATAGAAGAGAGCGGTGCTGTGGTTGTGTGTGAAGAGACCTGCACAGGTACGAGATACTTTGAAAAAGAAGTTGATGAAACCCAGACAACAATGGAAGGTATGATAAAGGCTCTGGCAGACAGATACCTTAACATAAACTGTGCGTGCTTCACTCCAAACAAGGGCAGGGAAGAGGATATAGTAAGGCTTGCCAGGGAGTATGGTGCAGATGGTGTCATATACTACAATCTTCAATTCTGTCATACATACAATATTGAATACAGACAGGTTGAGAAGGCTTTGAAAGAGGCGGGAATACCGGTTATATTCATTGAGACGGATTACAGCAATGATGATACAGGCCAGCTGCAGACTAGAATAGAAGCATTTTTGGAGATGTTAAAGTAGTGGAGGAATATAATTACTACATACTGTTTCCTAATGTGACCGAGGGGCTGAAGCTTGAGAAACTGTTGAAAAGTGAAGGTATAAGCTATACCATAGTACCGACTCCCAGGGAATTGAGCAAATGCTGCGGCATATGCATCATGTATGAATATAAGGACGAAAACCAGATAAAGCTCCTTGTTGAAAAGCATGTCATCAAGACAGAGGGCTTTAGAAACCTTCAAAAGAAGAAACAGGCAGTGAAGTTTATATGAACAAATCCGAAGACATAAGAGGAATGAGCATGGTTAGTATAGGAATAGACATAGGGTCTGTATGTGCGAAAGCTGTAGCTTATGACGGAAAGGTGATAGGCAGGCTTATTATGCCGACAGGCTGGAACCCAAAAGAGACAGGGAGAGAGCTTTATGAAAGTTTGATATCTCAATGCAGTATCAGGGAACAGGATATATCAGCTGTTGTTGCTACAGGCTATGGCAGAATATCTGTGCCTTTTGCAACCAGAAAGGTTACAGAGATAACCTGCCATGCCAGGGGGGCAGTATTCTTGTGTCCGGATGCCCGTACTGTAATTGATGTAGGAGGACAGGACAGCAAAGTTATCTCAGTTGATGAGAAAGGTAATGTACTGGAATTCGTAATGAATGACAAATGTGCTGCGGGCACGGGGAGATTTCTTCAGGTAATGGCAAATGTACTTGAGACAGAGGTCGACCAGATGGAAAAGCTGGCAATGAATTCCGAACCAAGGGATATAAACAGCATGTGTGCCGTATTTGCTGAAAGTGAGGTAATAAGCCTGCTTTCACAAGGCACGTCAAAGGAATCAGTTGCTTCCGGCATATTGCATTCGATATCAAACAAAATAACCCACCTTACAAGCAGAGTAACTATAAAGGATAAGGTGCTTTTTACCGGAGGAGTTGCAGCCAACAATCTCATCAGGGAGATAATATCAAAAAAACTAAAGCGCAAAGTTGAGGTAAATAAAGATTCACAGTTTGCAGGAGCGATAGGTGCTGCAATAAT
Source organism: Clostridiaceae bacterium (assembly GCA_041690515.1). GTDB lineage: Bacteria > Bacillota > Clostridia > Lutisporales > Lutisporaceae > BRH-c25. The sequence goes on from JAWLHF010000010.1 coordinate 20,713, forward strand.
TGGATATAACAAATAAGAACGTGGTGAACACCATGTTCTTTTTTTAAGTATAAGATGTTAAAAGTACTGAAGGAACATCAGGGAAAATACTACAATTCTCTGCCATCCTGAGAGGAGTGAAGTATCTTAAGATCCTTCGGTCGGTACTCCCTCAGGATGACAGCATCTGCTAACATGACAACAGCTACTCATTACAGGCACAATGATAAATTAAAACACCCTGTCATACTGAGCGTAGCGAAGTATCTTAATACCTTTCAGTAATGTCTTCCTTCAGAAGCAGAAACCAATGTTTTCAGTGTTGCCCGTCCCTATGGTATAATATATACAAATTGGCAGGACTGGAGTGATTTCCTATGAGTCTTAGAATAATATACGGCAGAGCGGGTAGCGGCAAAAGCAGCTTCTGTATGAATGAGATAAAATCAAGCTTGGAAAAGGGACAGGCAGCAAAGCACATCATAATTGTACCGGAGCAGTTCTCCTTCCAGGCGGAGAAAAGGCTTATCAAGGCTCTGGGAGCAAGCGGCATCAATGGGGCAGAGGTTCTCAGCTTCGGCAGACTTTCCCATAGAGTCCTCGGTGAAGTCGGAGGTATGGTAAGGAAACATATAAATCCGGCAGGAAAGAGCATATTGGTATACACCATAATGGACAGCCTGAAGGAGCACCTGAGGGTTTTTGCAAGGGCTGCAGGGCAGAGGGGGTTTGTGAATACTCTGTGCGGAACCATAAGCGAGTTCAAACGGTATAATGTTACTGCCGACATGCTGAACAGCCTGGAAACAACGACTATGAATACTCAGCTGCAGGACAAGATCCATGATATAGGCCTTATATATGGGGAATTTGATAAAAGGCTCCACGACAAATATGTTGATTCGGATGACTACATTGCCCTATTGGCAGAAAAAATCCAACAGAGCATATTCCTGAAGGATGTTGAAATATGGGTGGATGAATTTTCAGGCTTCACCCCCAGGGAATATGATGTGCTTGAAAAGCTGCTGGCAAGAGCAGAAAGGGTAAATGTGGCGTTATGTACAGATTGCCTTGCTGACGAGCTGGAATTGGACGAGATAGATGCATTCCTGCCTGCAAAGACCGCGGCAGGAAAGCTTGTAAAACTGGCAAAGGACAAGGGCGTGACAGTTGATGCACCTGTCCCAATGAAAAGCACTGGGGTGAAATACAGCAGGGAATTGGCATTTCTTGAGACCAACCTGTACACATATACACATGGAAGATACAAGGGCAGCACCCATGCTCTCAGCATATATGAGGCTCCGGATATTTATGAGGAAGTGGAGAGTGCAGCTAGGGATATACTAAGGAAATGCAGGAAAGAGGGGCTGCGCTACAGGGATATTGCAGTGATAACTGGCGACCTGGCACTATATGGAAAAGTAATAAGAGTGGTATTTGACGAATACGGGATACCCTGCTTCATAGACAGGAAGAAGGATATCACGGGACATCCCCTGGTGCTTCTGGTACTTTCTGCTTTGGAGGTCACAACCAGCAATTGGTCCTATGAAACTGTATTCAGATATCTGAAGACAGGACTGACAGGTATTGGACGAGAGGATTTGGACATCCTTGAGAACTATGTGCTGGCAAACGGCATAAAGGGGAGCGCCTGGGTAAAGGATGAAGATTGGAGCTATGACATTGGATACAGTGAGGAACTGCTGAAAAAGGTCAATGAGGTGAGGAGGGAAGCTGCTGAGCCTCTTGTAAGGCTTTATAAGAAGGTAAAAGGCAAAAACACCGGTAGAGAGATATGTACCGCACTGTATGACTTCTTGTGTGAACTGGAAGTGCCTGAGAGGCTTGAAAAGCTGGTGGAATATTTCGCCTCGGAAGGTGAGCTGGACAGGGCGGATGAATACAGCCAGGTGTGGAACATTCTTCTGGAGCTTCTGGATCAGGTGGTAGAGGCAATGGGAGATGACACAGTAAGGGTAGAGACCTTTCTGGAGATACTTTCAGTGGGCTTTGGGGAATACAACATAGGCTTGATACCTCCGGCACTTGAGCAAGTGCTGGTGGGAAGCCTTGAACGCTCCAAAAGCCACGATGTAAAAGCCATATACATACTGGGGGCAAATGACGGCATATTTCCTGTGCCCTTTAGGCAGGAGGGGATACTATCAGACAGAGACAGGGAGATGCTTGGAAGCCTGGGAGTGGAACTGGCGCCGGATACAAGAGGAAGGACCTTTGAACAGCAGCATTTGATTTATACTGCATTGACATCAGCCTCCGAGTATATGAGGCTGAGCTACTGTGCGGCGGACAGGGAAGGCAGGGCTTTGAGGCCTTCTATTGTCATAAGCAGGCTTAAGAGGATATTTCCTGAGGTCAGCTTTGAGAGTGGAATGACCAGGGATGATCAGTGCAGCAGTGCGGACCTGTGTGTATCATCTCCGGTACCGACCTTCAACGGACTGGTGACTGCCATGAGGCAGAGGATGGAGGGAAGATATGCAGACCCTCTTTGGAGAGAGGTGTCTGAGTGGTATAAAAATAGGGAAGAATGGAATGTGAAATATGCAAAGGTGCTGGAAGGCTTCAATTATACCAATCAAGTGGAGGTCATAAAGAGGGAAAGGGTAAGGAGCTTATATGGCAGCACTATATATACGAGTGTATCAAGGCTTGAGAGATACTCATCCTGTCCCTTTTCATACTATGTGGAGTACGGACTCAAGGCAAAAGAGCGGCGTATATTGAAAATGAATGCTCCGGACATGGGCTCCTTTATGCACAGTGTAATTGATACGTTTTCCAGGGAAGTAAGCGAGAGCGGCATGGGATGGAGACATCTTGAAAGAGCTTGGTGTGCCGAGAAGGTTGCAGAGATAGTGGATAATTTGGTGCAGGAGATGTCAGGCTCGGTATTTCTCAGCTCCAGCAGGTACAGATATCTTGCTGACAGGCTGAAGCGGGTGCTGACAAGAGCTGTATGGCTTATAGCGGAGCACATTAGAAGAAGTACCTTTGAACCAGTCGGATACGAACTGGGCTTTGGCGAGGGTGAAAAGCTCCCTGCCATTACACTTCAACTTCCCTCCGGAGAAAACATGGTTCTCTCCGGAAGGATAGACAGAATGGATTGTCTGGAAACAGAGGAAGGGAAGTACTTCAGAATAGTGGACTACAAATCAGGAAGCAAGCAGTTTAAGCTGGCAGACGTGTACTATGGGCTTCAACTGCAGCTGATCACCTATCTTGATGCGGTGTCTGAGAGCCTTGGACAGGATTCGGAAAAGACGGTGCTTCCTGCGGGGATACTTTACTTCCGCCTTGATGACCCCATTGTATTGGGGGGAAGGGGGGTATCCGAGGAGGACATTGAGAAGGCGATTATGAAGGAGCTTAAAATGAAGGGCCTGCTCCTTGCTGATGTGAAGCTCATCAGGGAGATGGATAACGAAATTGACGGAGACTCTCTCATAATACCTGCCAGGATAAACAAGGGGGGAGACTTGGGCAGGTCGTCGGCAGCAACCGCTGAACAGTTTGATATTATAAAAGGCCATGTGAAGAGGCTGCTTTACAGCCTGGGAGAGGAGATGCTAAAGGGTAACATATCCATAAGCCCTTACAGGAGGAAACGGATGACTGCCTGTGCATATTGCGGCTATATGTCAATATGCCAATTTGATACAAGACTGAAAGGAAACAGCTTCAGAAATCTTCAGGACAGAAAGGAAGCAGAGATTTGGGAGCTTATGGGATACAAGGCTGCAGAAGGAGGTGGCGGTGATGGAGAAGATGAATAAGCCGGGGAAATGGACCGAGGAGCAGGCCCGTGCGATATCAGAGGATAAATGCAATCTGCTTGTGGCAGCTGCCGCAGGAGCAGGCAAGACAGCTGTGCTGGTTGAAAGAATCATCAGGAAAATTACCGATCCCCAAAAGCCCGTGGACATAGACAGGCTTTTGATTGTCACATTCACCAATGCTGCCGCTGCTGAAATGAGAGAAAGGATAGGTGCTGCCCTGGGCAAGGTGCTGGATGAAGCACAAAAAAGCGACAGGCAGAATACCAGGAACCTTCAGAGACAGCTGGCATTACTGCCAAAAGCCAGTATTACAACTATACATTCCTTCTGCCTTGAAGTAATAAGGAACAATTTCCACAGCATTGATATGGATCCTGACTTCAGGATAGCTGATGATACAGAAGCCCTGCTTCTTCAGATGGAGGCGCTGGAGGAGCTTATTGAATCCAAATATGAGCCGGAGAATTGTACAGAAGATTTTTTGGGCCTGGTGGAGTGCTACGGAGGCAATAGGGATGATAAAAAGCTCATGGATCTGGTGCTTACGATCTACGAGTTTGTACAGAGCCATCCATGGCCGGAAGCCTGGCTAAAAGAAGCGATAAGGGCCTTTGATGCAACTGAGGGTATGGACTTTGGAGAAACCAAATGGGCAAAAGTACTTATGAACAATATCTCCTTGGAGCTGTCCGGACTTCAATGTCTGCTGGAGACTGCCGTCACAAAAGCGGAGATGTCAGAAGGGCTGTCTCCATATATCAATGTACTGCAGGAAGACAGCCTGAAAGTAAAAGCCATGCTGAAGGCCTGCGAAAAGGAATCAGGCTGGGATGTCCTTTATGAAGAGTTCAAAAATCTTGAATTCAACCGGATGCCAAGATGCGGTAAGGATGCGGACCCGGTAGCCAGGGAGGAGGTAAAGGGCATCAGGGATGATGTAAAAGGGAAGCTCAATAAGATAAAAAAGGAGCTTATAAGCTCCGACTCAGGAGAGCTTGTCTCCGACATGAGACAGCTGCATCCAATAATGGACAGTTTGGGCAGCCTTGTATTGGAATTTGCTGCAAAGTATCAGGAAAAGAAGAAGCGGAAAAGCCTTATAGACTTCAATGATCTGGAGCATTATTGCCTGAAGGTGCTGACACGGACTGAAGAGGATGGTACAGTACTGCCGACTCAGGCAGCTTTGGGGATCAGGAAACATTTTGAAGAGATATATATAGATGAGTATCAGGACAGCAATCTGACCCAGGAGGTAATATTAAGTACTGTCTCCAGTGAGGAAGAGGGAGAACCCAATATATTCATGGTAGGTGACGTCAAACAGAGTATATACAGGTTCAGACAGGCAAAGCCTGAGCTTTTTATAAAAAAACTTAAAACTTATTCCGGGGATTCTTCGTCTAAATACAGAAGGATATTGTTGAACAAAAATTTCAGAAGCAGGGAAGATATAATCAGCGGTGTCAACTACATATTCAGCCAGATAATGTCTGAAAGCCTGGGAGATTTAGATTATACAGATGAAGAGGCCCTTAATGCCGGAGCGGTATTTGAAGCTCCCGAAAAACAGGAGGACAGCTTTGGAGGTCCCATAGAGCTTCATATAATAGACAGCAGGGAGCTTGCAGAAGCTGATAACGGGGACGCTGATGAAGTTATGGAAGATGGCGGGAATGAAGGTGTTATTCCTGATATGGAGCTTGAGGATAGGCCGGATTCTATTCAATGTGAGGCCAGAGTTGTGGCAAAAAGGATAAGGGAGCTTGTCGCAGAAGGCGGCCGCGGATTTATGGTGGTGGATAAGGATACAAAGAAGTACAGGCCTGCACGATACAGCGACATTGTTATACTCATGAGGGCGACCAAGAACTGGTCTGATGTATTTTCTGAGGAGCTAAGCCTTCGTGGGATTCCTGTATTTGCAGATACGGGAAGCGGGTACTTCAGGACCATAGAGATATCAACAATGCTTTCACTGCTTCAGATAATAGACAATCCGCTGCAGGATATACCGCTGCTTTCGGTTCTGAGATCACCTATAGGAGGCTTTAGTGCTGAGGAGCTTATTGATATACGTCTTTGCGATAGAGATGCTGCTTTTTATGAGGCTATGAAGATAGCCGCAGCAATGGATGGAGAGCTGGGACGCAAGTCTGAGGGGTTCATTGGCAGACTCAACAGATGGAGGGAGAAGTCCAGGTATCTTTCTACAGATGAGCTTATATGGTATCTGTACAGCGATACAAGCTACTTCAGCTTTGTAGGTGCTATGCCCGGAGGAGTCAAGAGGCAAGCCAATCTCAGGATGCTTTTTGACAAAGCAAGGCAATACGAGGAGTCCAGCTTTAAGGGGCTTTTCAATTTCATCAACTTTGTAAACAAGCTGAAAAGCAGCCAGGGGGATATGGGAAGTGCCAAAACCCTGGGAGAGAAGGACGATGTTGTCAGGATAATGAGCATACATAAAAGCAAAGGACTGGAGTTCCCGATAGTGTTTGTATGCGGAACAGGAAAAGGCTTCAACCTCACAGACGCGTCAAAAGGTATACTGCTGCACCATGATCTGGGTATAGGTCCGGATTTTATTGATCATAAGCGGAGGATATGGTACCCTTCCATATTCAAACAGGCTTTGAAATATAAGATAAGGCTGGAAAGCATCTCGGAAGAGATGAGGATATTGTATGTAGCTTTCACAAGAGCAAAAGAGAAGCTTATAATAACAGGATCCGTGAATGATCCTGTAAAATCTGCTGCCAGGTGGATAAGCAGAAGAGATACGGATCCGGAGAAGCTTCCCGAATATGATGTACTGAGAGGGAAGAACTTTATGGACTGGATATGTACAGCTCTCATGGGGCATCCATCAAGATGCCTGGCCGAAAAGCTGGGAGTGGAAGACGTTGAAGCCTATACCGGCAAATACAGCTCCCATTGGGATGTAAGACTTTGGGACAGAGAAGAGGTTCTGAGGGATATAGACTTTGAGGAGCAAAATGAAGAAGTGCTGATCGGTGAAGTCGCTCTTGCCTCTGTGGAAGGGGAGTCAAAAGCCGATAATAATATTATTGAGAGGCTTGAGTGGAAATATCCCTATGCTGCTTACGAGAAGCTTCCGGTAAAAGTGACTGTCACTGAGCTTAAGCGTCTCTTCAATATGGAAGCGGCTGAAGAATATCAAATGCAGCCGGCCCCGGCTATAAGAAAAAGACCCAGGTTCCTTGAGGAGACTACAGGAATGACAGCTGCCGAGAAAGGCTCCCTCATGCATTTTGTGCTGCAGCATATTGATTTCAAAGGTGAAGCTGATGAAGCATCAATAAGAAAGCAGCTTGAAGCAATGGTAGCTGCTGAAATGCTGACTGACATGCAGGCACAAAATGTTAATGTCCACAAAATATTAAGATTCATGGAATCAAACCTGGGAAAAAGGATGATAAGTGCCGAAAAGCTTTACAGGGAAGTGCCCTTTACTATGGAAGTGGAATGTGCTGAAGTATTTGACGGAATCTCACATACGGACAGTGAAGGTGAGACTATAGTGCTTCAGGGGATCATAGACTGTTACTTCCAGGAGGACGATAAGCTGGTACTGGTTGATTATAAGACAGATTACGTGCCTGAAGGAGCTTCGGAAAAGATAAAGGAAAAGTACAGAACCCAGATAGAGTACTATTCCAGAGCTTTGACCAAAATTACCGGCAAGGAGATTTCGGGGAGATTCATATACCTTTTCTGGAACGGAGAAGTATTGGAATACAAGTAGTTCAAGAGGATTCCCAAATTATGCTTCTTAAACTGCCTGTCCAAATACAGTATAATTAGGTATCATGTATGAAGTTCAATCAGTCGTTCATACATGTAGGCAAGCTGCGATTGCCGCTAAAGGTTGTATAGAGGTGAGACATGTTTTATAAATCCATAAATGAAAGAGTAATGAACATCAAAACTAAAAATGATGAAAAAGATACTTTCATAGAGGAATATAAGCCATTTATAGCAGCTGCTGTTGAAAAGGTGACAGGCAGGTATGTTTCCTATGGGCAGGATGAGGAGCTTAGTGTAGGACTTATGGCTTTTGATGAGGCTATTGCCCATTATGACCGGGAGAAAGGGAACTTTCTCAGCTTTGCCCAGAATATAATCAAGAGAAGGCTTATTGACTACTACAGGAAGGAAAAGAAGCATCAGTGCGTTACATATATCAGCGAATACTCAACCGATGAAGCGGAGGGTGATGAAGTTTTCGAATATGGTATAGCGGCTGAAGAAGCTCAGAACAAGTATTATCAGGAGGAGATAAACCAACTGAGAAGGCAGGAGCTTATGCAGCTGAAGGAAGAGCTTTTTTCATGGGGCTTGAAGCTTGATGATGTAGCAAAGAGCTCTCCAAAACACACAGGCACCAAGAGTTCATATCTTGATATAGTAAAGTACATAGTAGACAGGCCTGAATTGGTCAAAAGGATAAAAAATAAACAATATCTTCCTATAGCAGAAATTGAAGAAGGCACAAAATTACCCCGGAAAACCATAGAGCGCTCACGAAATTATGTAGTAGCAGCAATGATAATATTGACAGGGGACTACTACTGCATAAGGGAGTTCATTGACTGGGGGTGGAGAAAATGAAGGCAATAGTTGCGGAAATAGATAAAAAGCAAATGATAGTTATAACCGATAAAGGCGATTTTATAAAGGTCAAAAGGCAGATGTCGGCAGCCATAGGGGATGCGGTGGAAATAAAACCTCAAAAGAATCTCCTGACATACAAAAGGCTGGCTTCAGTCGCTGCCTGCTTTCTTGCGTGTATATTCCTGTCAACAGGTGTATATGCCTACTACACGCCCTACAGCTATGTAAGCGTAGATATCAACCCCAGTATCGTAATGTCTCTTAACAGGTTTGAAAGGGTAATAGCAGTGAATCCGCTGACGGAAGACGCAGTAGGCTTGATAAGTGATACGAAGAACCTGAAAAATAAAGATATTGATAAGGCACTGTCCGAGATAATAAAGACCGCTTCCGAAAAGGGATATCTGGAGGAAGAAGCTGAAAACCAAGTGATGGTTGTGGTTTCTGCAAAAAATCCAAAGGAAGAAGATAAGCTGGTAAATACAGTCAATGCAACTGCTTCCAAGGAGTTATCCATAGCAAAGAAGAACGCTGAGATATTGGTTGAAAAAACCACAGTGGAAAACCACAAGACAGCCGTATCCAACAAAGTGTCCCCGGGGAAGGAGATACTTTCAAGCAAATTGAAAGAGCTTGATCCGGAGATCAAGGATGAAGAGATAAAAGGGATGTCGGTAAAGGAAGTAGCAAGCAGGTTAAATGAGAGAAGAAAGGCTATAAAGGCTGCGGACAAGAATGATAAGGATAAAGTCAACGGCAGGGACAGGGATAATAAAAAAGAAGAACATACAATGAACAATAAGCAGAAGGATGAGAAGGGAAAAGTTGAAGCTGTAAAGCCGGATTCTAGAAAAGAATACAACAGAAACGGCAGCGATAAAAACAAGCCTTCCGCAGCATTCAAGAACAATGATGTAAAGGGCAGGAGCAATGAAAAATCTGCTGCACCAAGCAAAACAGAACCGAATAATAATAATCCCTGGAAAGACAAGAAGGATGGCAGAGAGCAATATGAGAAAGACGAAAAAAAGGAAGGAAGCACTAAAGAAAAGGATAATAAGAAAATAAAAGACAAGGATAAGAAAAAGGAAAGCAGTGAACAGAAAGGCAAAGACGACGATAGGAGCAAGGATAAGGACAATAATAAGGATAAAAATAAAGATAAGAGTAAGGATAAGGACAATAATAAAGATAAAGAGAAAAATAAGAACTATAATAATATAAATAATTTATGGAACAATATCAAGAACAATATCAAAAACAGACGCAATTAACAGGGCTTATGCCCTGTTATTCATTTGTAGGGGCGCGCATTGCGCGTCCGCTTGTTTTACTACATTAACAGGAGTTTGTCATTCTGAGTGAAACGAAGAATCTTACCATATGGATTTATCCAATTATAGTTCTCATGTATTCCCTGAGGGTCAAAGATCCTTCGCAAGCTCAAGATGACACATTGCCACAAGTCTTATCCACCATAGCCATATTTAATTGAAATTTCTCTGTGTATATTGTAAGATTATAGAAGAATCCTTACTGCAGGTGGTGTTTATGTGGTAAAAAAACCAGTGGCTTTGCAGATGAAGTTTTTGCTTGTCTTTGCAGTACTTGTGCTGATTTTTTCTATTGCCGTGCTTCCTTCGGTACTCAAGGCAGCTATTGCCTACGAGAGGGGCTGCAGGGCACAGCAGGACGGAAGACACTCAACTGCAATAAAGGAATATGAGAAGGTCCTTGAGGAATATCCTGATTTTGCCTCAGGGAAAGCCCGGCTTGCGATCTCTTACTTTTATAATGAGAGGATAAGCGAATGCAGCGAGCTCCTTGACCGTATCGCAGGGAGAAGCCTCTCAGGAAAGCTCAGCCGCAGGGTCAATGAAATAATCGAAAAGCTGAATACCATATACTTTGAAAGCAATGAATTGAGGACAGCATTGGGACTGTATGGGCAGGAAGAACTGGAGAAAACTGCGGAGAAGATTGAAAAATATCTTGAGACAAATGAAGATGATGTCATGGGTATTTTCCAATTGGCAAACATCTGCTTTGACATTGGCAGATATGATGAAGCGGAAAAGCTGTACATCAGGGCTGTAAAGCTACAACCGGGATTCTATTCCGCAAATCTGAATCTGGCTGCTTTATACAGGATAAAGGGTATGTACGAAAAAGCCGAGGATTGCTGCAACAAGGTGCTGGCCAGTAATAAGGAACATCCACAGGCTTTCACTGCACTTTCTAAAATTGAGTTGGAGAAGGGCGATTATCAAGCCGGATTGGAATACGCCAAAGAGGCTTATGGATATGACAGCGGCGATTTGCATATCATTTCCAACCTATCCATGGCATATCATCTTAATGGAATGACCGATGAAAGGGATGCTCTTCTTGAGGTACTGAAGCATAACAACTATCATGATATGGAAGCTCTCCAGTCTGTTTTTGTAAACATGCCGGAAGCAAGATGAGAAGGGGTGCATATATTTGAAGATGACAGAAAACACAAAGAAGGAAATATACTCATGGATAAAGACACTGGCCTTTGCAGTGCTGCTTGCCGTTATAATAAGAACCTACATATTCGGAACGGCATATGCCATGAGCGTTTCAATGGAGCCTACACTCCATGAGGGTCAGATACTGATAATATCGAGGGTCAATTACCTGATCGGTGAGCCTGAAAGAGGGGACATCGTCGTACTTGACAAGGACCAGGATAAGCTGGAACACCTGAACCTGATAAAGAGGATCATAGGCTTGCCCGGTGAAACTGTTGAGATTATAGACAACAAAGTATATATTGATGGTAAAATGCTGGAGCCGGATTATACACAATCCCCAACACCGGACTTCGGATTTGAGAAGACAACCATTCCTGAGGGAAAATACATGGTCATGGGGGACAACAGGGAGAACAGCAGAGACAGCAGGTTTGAGTCGGTAGGCTTCATCGAAGAAGATCATCTTCAGGGAAAGGCTGTATTCAGATTGTGGCCGCTTAATAAAATAGGAGTATTGAAATAGAATAAGCCTCGGCATTTATGCCGGGGTTTTTTGATGGGTTGCGTAATAATAGAAGAATGCGTAACAAACGGACGCGCAATGCGCGCCCCTACAATATAATAATGGCAATCCGTAGGGGCGGCCATTGGCCGCCCGCATATTACGCATTCCTCAGGGCAGGCATGGAAACCTGCCCCTACGTATTATTCAACCAAATCACTGGTAGGGGACGGTTTCCATGCCGTCCCGTAAATGATGCATCGTGGTCGCGGGTGCTGTAAGAAGCCCTCCAAAGCCCTGCATAAACACTCGAAACTCGCAACAGGACCCCTGAGACATGACCCTGTGCTTGCATCTCGCAACCGAAAATGCGACTGCGTCGCATTTTTCTACTTATGTCAACTGAATACCGAATTGTCTTTTGGCAAATAATCCAGTAAAATATAGATAAATACAATATGATAATGTATTTACATTTCAGCCACAAAATAGGTATTTGGTACAGGGAGGCACACCGATGAAAATACTTCACACATCAGACTGGCATCTGGGCAAGACCCTTGAGAATATAAACAGGATAGATGAGCAAAGGCAGTTTATTGATGAATTATGCGAGATTGCCGATAATGAAGGGATCGATCTGGTACTTGTTGCCGGTGATGTTTTTGATACATACAACCCGTCTTCTGCAGCTGAGGAATTGTTCTATGATGCAGTTGACAGATTGAATGCCAAGGGAAAGAGAGCGGTGGTGGTAGTTGCAGGCAACCATGACAGTCCTGACAGGCTGTGTGCTGCCAGTCCTCTGGCATATAAGAATGGAATAATACTTCTGGGATACCCCGGAAGCGACGCAGCAGTATACTCCAATTCTTCAATAATACAACAAGCCGGTCCGGGGTGGCTGGAGATAAAGCTGGACACCACAGAGCACAGTGCTGTGATAATAGCACTACCCTATCCCTCCGAATCCAGGCTTGAGCAGCTAATATCCGAGGACTCGAGGGAGGACAAGCTGCAGCAGGCTTATTCAGACAAGATATCGGAGCTGCTGCATAGTCTAAGCGGCAACTTCAGGGAAGACACTGTGAATCTCATTGTCAGCCATTTATATCTTCGGGATGGCAAGACCTCGGATTCTGAAAGGCAGCTTGGAGGAGCTCTTGTTGTGGACCCATCCCGGCTTCCGGGCAATGCACATTTCATTGCTTTGGGACATCTTCACAGGCCTCAGAGGATAAAAAATGCTCCGTCACCCACCTATTATTCCGGTTCTCCCATAGCATACAGCTTCTCTGAGACGGATTACAGCAAGGTGGTGTACATAGTCGATGCCATTCCGGGCAAGGAGTCTCAGGTAAAAGAAGTATTTCTCAGCTCCGGGAGGCCTTTGAAACAGTGGAAAGCTAAAAATGGAATAGAGGAAGCCTTAAGGTGGTGCCAGGAGGGTAAAGACCCCAATGCATGGATAGACTTGGAGATCCATACCGACAGGGTTCTTACCATGGAGGAACAGAAGAAGCTCAGAGAGCTCAATCCCGGTATCATCAACATCAGACCCGTAGTTGCAGACGAAAAGGAAAGTGTCATAAGCTTTGAATCCCGTGAAGGTAAAAGGATAGAGGAGCTTTTCAAGGACTATTATCGATACAAGACAGGTATGGAAGCAGCTGAGGAGATGCTTGAAACCTTCATAGAAGTGGTAAATGGCGGTATTGAAGAGGATAATGAGATAGTTCTCAATGGAGGTGAGGGTATTGAGACCCAGGTATCTTGAGATAGAAGGGCTGCAGAGCTTCAGAGAGGCACAGGCTGTTGATTTTGACAGGCTTGGGGAAACCGGCTTGTTTGGGATATTCGGCCCCACTGGAAGCGGAAAGTCCACCATATTGGATGCGGTGACTCTGGCATTGTACGGAAACGTCCAGAGGGCAAACAGAGGCACTCAGGGTATAATAAACATGTCAGCAAACAATGTAAAGGTTTCCTTCACCTTTGATCTTGTAAAGGCGAAGGAACGCAAGACCTATAAGGTAGAGAGGGTATACAGGAGGAAAAAGGATTCGGAGAGCTCGATAGAATCAAGGGTTGCAAGGCTTATAGAGCTGAGCACAGAGGGAGATGTGGTCATTGCCGACAAACAGGGAGAAGTCAATGAAGCTGTGATAGAGCTTATAGGGCTGCAATTTGATGATTTTACCCGCTCCGTGGTGCTGCCCCAGAACAAGTTCCAGGAGTTCTTGCTGTCTCCCAAAGCAGAAAAGACAAAGATGCTGGAACGCATATTCTATCTGGAGGAATACGGCAGGGAGCTTACTGATAAGGTGAACAGGAAGCTGGGAAGGATAAGGAACAGGCTTTCAGGGATAGAAGGTGCTTTATCTGTACTGGGTGATGTCTCAGAGACATCCTTGAAGGAGGCTGAGACACTTCTCAATGAAGCTACAGAATACAGAAAGAAAGCTGATGTTGCCCTTAAGACTTCTGAAAAGGAATATACAAGCGCTAGAGAGGTATGGGAGCTTTCGGCAGAATTGAGGGAAGCTGCAGGCAGACATGAAGAACTGCTTGCAAGAGAGGCAGAAATCGAGCATATGCGGAGCTGCTGCAAAAGGGCACTGGCGGCGCAAAGTCTGGTTGACAGGATTGCTGATGTAAGAAAGACAGAAGAGGAATTGAAAAAAACAAAAGAGGAACTGGAAAAGCTGGAAGGAGCTCTGGAAGAGCTTGGAGGGTATCTGGAGAAGGGTACAAAAGACCTGGAGAGGGCAAGCTCATTGAGGCAGGAGAGAATACCCATGCTTGTTGAGCATAGGACAAAGCTTTTGAAGGCACTGCAGACAAAAACTGAACTGGAGGGGATGGAGAAGGTCCTTCAAGAGCTCAGAGCAGAATATACAAGTCTTAAAAAGAAGGTGGAGCAGTGGGATGAACTTATAGCAGGAGCCAAGTCCAAGCTTGAAGGGGCTTTGTCAAAGGCAGGGGAAAAGAAAGCCGCAGCAGAGGCTCTTAAGGTTGAAGCCGGATACAGGGACAAGGTTCAGAAGGGGGTTGTACTGGAGGAGGAGCTGGAGCGTTCACAAAAGGTGAAGGAGCAGCAAAGGGTCAGGTATGAAGAGCTTTCAGGCAGGATACTTATACAGGAGCAGGAGCTTGCATCCCTTGAGGAAGCCGGACATGAGCTGATCAAAAGAATGGAGGCGGATAAGGCTTCATATAAGCAGCATAAGGAAATGAATAAGTGGGACAGGAATGATATACTGAAAGCTGAGACAAGGTATTACAGTATCAAGTCCGTTACTGATTCATTAAAGCTTAACAGCAGGGAAATTGAGCAGCTGGAGCTGAAAGTTTCTGATTGCGACAAGCAGCTTGCTGCGTTGGAAAAGAGGATAGATGCAGCAAGTGCCGAAAAGAAAGCCAGGCAGGCTGAGCTTGACAAGGCGAAGCTTCTGCTTGACGGCAATACCGCATTTTTATTGGCGCAGAGCCTTAAGGATAATGAACCTTGTCCTGTTTGTGGAGCTACATCCCATCCGAACCCTGCAGTACGCTTGAAGGTAAGGGGCAAAGAGTTTGATGAAAACTCCTTGAAAGAGCTTCAGACCCTTATCGAAAAGCTTGAATCGGAATGCAGGGCTTGGGAAAATGAAGTAATAAAGCTTACAGAACAGCATAATAATCTACGAACCCAAAAAGAAGCATTGAATATTGATGTGCGGAAAAGACAGGAGGAGCAGACAGAACTGTTGGGCAGGCTTCCTGAGGAATATGGTGAGCTGTCTATCACAATGCTGGAGGGTGCTCTTGACAAGATAGCCTCCGAAAAACAGGAAAGGCTCAAGGGTATTGAAGACTGGGAGAACAAGCTTTCCTCCCTGGAGGAAATGCTTAAGAAGACAGAGGAGGAGTATAACAGATATCAGGTGGAAAGCAGCGGAAGGCTGTCCCGGCTGGAAGCTGACAGAAAGCACCTAAGGGAGCTTCAAAAGGAATATGATGAATTGGAAAGGGAGCTGCAGTCCAAGAAGAATGCTTATGTTGCTGCTATCAAAGCCTTGGGAATAGACAATGTGAGAGCAGAGCTTCAAAGACTGCAGGACAATGACCGTAAAGCGGAGGAGCTTTATTTGGAGCTGCAGGCAATAGACAACAGCGTATTGGAGCTGCGGAAGGAAATAGAGAAGGCGGAAGAACAGAAAAGGCTGGACATGGAGAAGTTGTCGGAGAATATTGCCGAAGGCAGGGGCTACAAGTACCAGAAGGATGAGAAGGAAAAGGAGATTCATGCCCTTCTCGGAGACAAGGATATACAGGAAGAGTTGACTAAAGCAGAAGAGGAGATAAGTGCTCTTGCAAAAGCAGAGCAGCAGGCTCAGGAATATGTCAGCGCCATAAGAGAAAAATATGAAAAGACTGTTAAGGATAAGAAAGTTCATGAAAAACAAGAGGAGATGTATCAGGAAAAGCTGAAAGCTGATACCATAAGGCTGGAGAAGGAACTTTCAGATAAGGGCTTTGCATCGTACGAGGAAGTGGAAAAGGCTTTTGTGCCCAAGGATAAGCTGGAGGAACAGGAAAAAGCTATAAAGGAATATGAGGAGGCGGGAAGCAGAATAAAAGCTCACATAGGAGTAATAGAGAAGAAGCTTTCCGGCAGAAGCATCACAGAAGACCAGTGGCTGCAGGTAAGCGGCAGACATGAGGAGCTGAAGCTTGAAAAAGAGAACAGCATAGCAAAATATGAAAGTGCAAAAAACAAGTTCGAGACAATGAGTTCTAATTATGAGAGCTGGCTTTCCCTGGGGAAGGAGCTTCAGGAGTATTCGAGGAAAAAGGAGCATCTTGAGCTCTTCAAGAATCTGTTGAAAGGGAACGGTTTTATTGAGTACATATCTGAGGAACGCTTAAGATATATTGCCAAAGAAGCCTCTGAGACCCTAAGCATATTGACCAGACACCGGTATGGTCTGGAGCTGGATACTGATAACGGGTTTGTCATCCGTGATGATGCCAATGGAGGAATACGAAGGCTGGTCACAACCCTATCAGGGGGAGAGACATTCCTGACTTCTTTGTCCCTTGCCCTTGCTTTATCCTCTCAGATACAGCTTAAAGGCCAGAGCCCACTTGAGTTCTTCTTCCTGGATGAGGGCTTTGGAACGTTGGATAACAGTCTGCTTGATACAGTCATAGATGCACTGGAGAGGCTGAGTACAAAGGAAAGGGTCATAGGACTTATAAGCCATGTTCCTGAAATGAAAAGCAGGATCATAAGGCGACTTATTGTGGAGGCTCCCATAATAAACGGTACAGGAAGCAGGGTGTATATGGAGAAGGCATAGGTACATATTATATGTCGAATAATTGATATTTCCCGGGAAATATGATGAACAATTCAGGAAGGGGTTGAATTCTATGAGAGATGGTTTTTTGGAGTTGGTTAAAAGGATTAAATACTACAATGATGCTTTGTCGGTGCTATTTTGGGATTTAAGGACAGGAGCACCCAGAAAAGGCGTGCCTCAGAGGGCTGAGGTTATTGGGATGTTGTCGGAGGAAGCTTTCAAGCTGTCTACTTCTGCTGAAATGGAAAAATACCTTGCATACTTTGATGAACCCGATAATAACAGCAGGCTTGATAATATCATGAAGGCAGTGGTGAAGGAATGCAGAAAGGAGTTTGACAAGTACAGGAAGATACCGGCGGATATGTACAAGGAGTATGTCATATTGACTTCGGAAGCAGAGTCCGTATGGGAGGATGCCAAGAACAGCAATAATTTTGAGATGTTCAAGCCGTATCTTGAGAAAATAGTGGATTTTAATCTGAAATTTATTGAACTGTGGGGATATAAGGATAACAAATACAATACGCTTTTGGAATTCTACGAGCCGGGAATGACGGTTGATAAGCTGGATAGCATATTCAATGAGCTCCGGAGCAGGATAGTACCTCTTGCAGCAAAGATAAAAGCATCGGCAGATCAGCCTGAGGATGCAGCTCTTAGGCAATACTTCGATATACCAAAGCAGGAGGAGTTCAGCCTGTTCATACTGAAAAAGATGGGATACGACTTTGAGGCAGGAAGGCTTGATGAGAGCGAACACCCATTTACTATTGGCATAAACCCGGGGGATGTAAGGATAACTACCCATTATTATACCAATGATTTCGCCAGTGCGCTTATGAGCTCCCTTCATGAAGGCGGCCATGCCCTTTATGAGCAGAATATATCGGAGGAGCTTAACGGTACTCCGCTTTGCACAGGTACTTCCATGGGAATACATGAATCCCAGTCCAGATTCTGGGAGAACATCATTGGAAGAAGCCGCGGTTTCTGGGAGCATTATTATGGGGAATTGCAGAAGCTGTTTCCGGAGCAGCTGAAAGATATGTCTCTGGATAAGTTCTACAGGGCAATAAATAAAGTGGAGCCTTCCCTTATAAGGGTTGAAGCTGACGAAGTAACATACAACCTTCATGTGATGATAAGGTATGAAATCGAGAAGGCGTTGATAAACGGTGATATAAAGGTGGCCGAGCTGCCGAAGGTATGGAATGAGAAAATGGAGGAATATCTGGGAATCGTACCTCCTGATAACAGTAAGGGAGTGCTTCAGGATGTGCATTGGGCAGGCGGCAGCTTTGGTTATTTTCCTTCATATACCTTGGGAAACATATATTCAGCACAGCTTTACAATACGGCAAGGAAGGAAATCGGAGACTTTGACGGGCTGGTAAGAAAGGGAGAGCTCACAAACATAAAAGAGTGGCTTTCGGAAAAGGTCCATAAACACGGAAAACTGCTGGAGCCTTCCGAAATAATAAAGCAGGTCACAGGAGAGGATATCAATTCCAAATATCTGGTTGAGTATCTTGAGAACAAGTACAAAGGGATATATAACCTGTAAATTTGGTGTTGACACACAGGGCTGTCTTGTATTATAGTATATAACAACCAATCTCCCATAAAGATAATGGAGCTGATATTATGATTAGAGCAGATTATTTAATTAACAGAATGCATCATCATAGGCGGAGCGCTTAAGCCTTTCAGGAATTTTTCCGTAGGCATAAGTGCTATTTGTGCTTGTGCCTATGGGATGCAATATTTAAAACCCCGTAGGTAGATTTGATACCTACGGGGTTTTTTTATACCAAATTTGATTGAAGCAAGGAGGGGGAATATCATGCAAGGCCTGGAGATCCCTCAGGGAATGAGGGATATACTCATGGATGAAAGCGAAAAAAGGACCATATTGACAGAGAAGCTGCTTCACTATATGCAATCCTGCGGGTTAAACCGCATAGAGACACCGTTGTTTGAATACTATGAGCTGTTTTCCGGTGATATTACACCGGTTGATGATGAGAACATCATAAAATCAATAGACAGAGACGGAAGGGTAGTAGTCCTAAGGCCTGACTTGACAATCCCGTCAGTCAGGGTAGTTGCGACAAAGCTGAAAAAAGAACAGAAGCCGCTGAAGCTATGTTATATGGGCAATGTGTACAGGGCTGACGGGAAGATAGGCGGTACGGGAAGGGAGATCTGCCAGGTCGGAGCCGAAATATACGGAAGCTCGGGAAAATGGCTGGATATAGAGACGATAGGTATGGCTGAGGAAAGCTTCAAGGAAGCAGGTGTAAAAGACTACAAGATAGATATTGGTCATGGGGGGATAATAAAAGGTATTTTTGAAGAACTGTCACTTCCCGAAGAAAAGAAGGCCTGCATAATTGAACTGATAGGCAGCAAGAACCTTGTAGAGCTGGAAAAAGAAGCAGCAAATCTTGACATCGACAGCAGATACAAGAAATTAATCTGCAAGCTGCCGTTGTTCTTTGGAAAGCCGGAGGAAATATTCAAAAGCATCGATGAGATCATTGTCAATGCAAGGGTAAGAGAAGCAGTAGATTATCTTTTCGAGGTATATGAAGTGGTAAGGAAAATGGGCCCTGGACAGAACCTGATAATCGATGCGGGGATGACCGGAAACATGAAATATTATACGGGACTTATTTTCAGGGCTTATGCTCAGAGAACCGGTGATGTGGTGATATCGGGAGGAAGATATGACCGGCTGCTCAAGGTCTTGGGAGTGGATACAACTGCTGCAGGCTTCGCCATATATGTTGACGGTATGGTTGAGGCGGCACAAATGGAGAATTCCATTAGACAGAATAAGCATAAGGTATTGGTTGTCTACAGGGACAACAGCTTTATCGAAGCCTTGGAATACTCAAGGAACTGCAGGAAGAGAGGGAAGATAGCCAGCCTCATCAACAGAAAGGATGTGGCAGATCCGGCACAATACTGCAAGCAGTACGGCTATGATGAGCTGACTGAATTTGAATAAGAAGGAGTGGTACAGTTGTTGAAGATTGCCGTAGCAAAAGGCAGGGTTGCCGAGAAAACCAGTGAGCTTCTGCAAGAGTCCCGTGATTATAAAGATATTATCGATCCGAAATCCAGGAAGCTGGTTTTTACTGACAGGGATAAGGCTGTGGAATTTTTCCTGGTAAAGCCTTCTGATGTCCCAGCATATGTGGGAGGGGGAGCTGCGGACATAGGTATAGTCGGCAAGGACATTCTCATGGAGACCCTTGTACAGGTATATGAGATACTGGATCTTAAAACCTGCAGCTGCAAAATGGTTCTGGCAGGGCTTCCGGAAAAGCAGCGTGTCAGGCCTGTAGTCAGGAAGATTGCCACAAAGTATCCCAGAATAGCAGCAGAGTATTTCAGCAGTAAATCAGAGCCTGTGGATATCATCAGGCTTGACGGTTCAATAGAGCTGGCACCCATAGCAGGGCTGTCCGATGGGATAGTTGATATTGTGGAAAGCGGGAGGACATTAAGAGAGAATGGACTTATTGTGTATGAGGAGATCTGTGATATAACAGCCAGAATGATAGTAAACAGAGTCAGCTACAAGCTGAAGAATAAAAGTATAAACGCTTTTGCTTCAGCTGTAAACGAATCCATCCAAGGGGGTGAGAAGGTTGCTCAAAGTATTATCGTGGGATGATAAAAGCAATATAAAAAGCTTATTGAATCAGAAAAGCAGCGGATTCATACCTGAGGAGGTGACCTCTGAGGTAAGAAGGATAATCGAAGATGTAAGGATCAAGGGAGACATGGGGGTTCTGGAATACAGCCGTAAATTTGACGGGATAGGGGACTTGCGGGAGCTTCAGGTAAGCAGTGATACTTTGGAGGCCGCTGCCGTAGAAGCTGGAGAAGACTTTATAAAAGCTATAAGAAAGAGTATAGAAAATGTGAGAAGGTATCACGAGCATACATTGGACAGCAGTTTCAACATGGTGACAGAAAACGGGAGTATTTTGGGCAGCAGAGTTGCTCCACTGGAAAAGGCTGCGATATATGTCCCCGGGGGGAAGGCCTCATATCCATCCACTCTTGTGATGTGTGCAATACCAGCCATAATTGCTGGTGTGAAGGAGATAATCCTATTGACGCCTCCTTCGGGAGGAAGCATTAACCCTTATGTGGCAGCAACAGCAAAAATATTGGGAGTTGACAGGATATTCCGTGCGGGGGGAGCTCAAGGTATTGCAGCAGCAGCCTTTGGTACTGAGACAATACCTAAGGTGAACAAGATCGTAGGTCCGGGTAACGCATATGTGGCAGCAGCAAAGAGAGAAGTATATGGCTTCGTGGATATTGACATGATAGCAGGCCCCAGCGAGATTGCTGTAATAGCAGACGTCAGCGCAAATGCCTCCTGGGTTGCGGCGGATCTGATGTCTCAGGCAGAGCATGATGAAATGGCCAGATGTTATCTGATTACTGATTCTGAAGCATTCGCAGTTCGTGTCAACGTTGAGATAGCCAGGCAGCTTTCATACATAGAAAGGAAAAACATAATAAAACAAGCCCTGGAGAATAACTCATATGCAATTGTAGTTGATGATATGAGAAAAGCTCCGGATATTATCAACAGAATCGCACCGGAGCATCTGGAAATCATAACAAAAAACCCCTTTGACCTATTGAAGGATATAAATAATGCTGGAGCTGTTTTTGTCGGGAGCTATGCATCAGAACCCATAGGGGATTATATAGCAGGTCCCAGTCATGTATTGCCGACCTATGGTACTGCAGCTTTCTTCTCACCTCTTTCAGCAAGGGACTTTCAGAAAAGGTCAAGCCTTATTTATTACAGTAAAGAGGATCTGGAGGCTTTTGGGCCGGCTGCTGTCAAAATTGCAGAAGCGGAAGGCTTGAATGCCCATGCCAATGCATTGAAGGTGAGGCTTGGGTATGATAGATAAGCTGCTTTCTCAAAGAGTACAAGGGCTTGAAAGCTATAAGCCAAGCCCTTCGGTACAGGGTATGGCTCTTGATAAGAACGAGATGCCTTGGAGCTTGGATGGAAAAGTAAAGGAGATGCTTGTAGAAAAGATTAAGAATGTTGATTTTAACAGATATCCTGACAGCGGCTGTACAGCTTTGAAGAAGTCCATTTCCAGGTATACAGGTATCGATACAGGCTCAATAGCTGTAGGCAACGGCTCTGATGAGCTGATAAGCCTTCTGGTACAGACCTTTATCAATCCTGATGACATCATAGCAGTCCATAATCCTACCTTCTCAATGTACAAGGCCTATGGGGCGGTCTGTGGAGCAAGAATATCTGAATATGACCTGGAGGAGAACTTTGAAATGGAGCTTGAAGAGTATTTTAACTGTTTAAACAGGGAAAAGCCGAAGCTTGTATTTTTGTGCAACCCCAATAACCCCACCGGCAGCTGCATGGAGCTTAAAGATATTGAGCGGTTATTGGAATACAAAGAGGGAATGGTCGTTGTAGATGAAGCGTATTTTGAGTTCTCCGGGATTACTGCTGCAGGACTTCTTTCAAACTATGACCACCTTATAATTCTGAGAACCTTCTCAAAAGCCTTTGGACTGGCAGGGTTAAGGGTGGGATATATGCTTGGTTCTCCAAAGGTCATAGGCTATATAGACAGGGTACGCTCCCCCTATAATGTGAATTCCCTTGCACAAGCTGCTGCAGAAGCGGCCTTGGACAGTATTGATATGGTGAATGAAAGGGTTGCGATAGTAATTAACGAGAGGGATAAGCTATATAAGCTGCTCTCGGATATAGAAGACATCACATGTTATAGGTCCATGAGCAACTTCATAATGATACGTAGTATACATGCAGGGAAAATATTCAGAAGACTTCAAGAAGCAGGAATCTGTATCAGGAATTTCTCCGGGGATAGATTGAAGGATTGTTTGAGAATCACTGTAGGAAGTCCTGAAGATAACATGGAGTTGTACAAAGTGATAAAGGAGGTGTGTGAAGATGTCTGAAGATGAAAGAAAAGCTGAAGTGTCCAGACAGACAAAGGAGACAGAGGTGTATGGGAGTATCAACCTGGATGGGAAGGGCATATACCGCATAGACACCGGAATCCCTTTTCTGGATCACATGCTGGAGCAGCTCAGCAGACACAGCGGCTTTGATATTGAAGTCAAAGCAAAAGGAGATCTGCAGGTGGATTGTCATCATACAGCAGAGGATGTGGGAATAGTACTTGGCAGGCTGCTATACCAGTGTACAGAGGACAAAAGCGGTATTTCCAGGTATGGCAGCTCAATACTTCCCATGGATGACTCCCTCTGCATGGTTTCAACTGACTTTTGCGGAAGAGCCAATCTTGTTTATAACTGTGATTTGCTGAAAGGCAGTATAGGCGGGTTTGATGCGGAAAACGTGAAGGAATTTTTTAAAGCCTTTACAAGCAATTCCTTTATTACCCTCCATATAAACCTGATGTATGGAGAGAACCTTCATCATAACATTGAATGCATCTTCAAATCCGTGGCAAGGGCTTTGAAAGAATCCGCAGCAAGAGACGGATCTTTGAGCATACCATCTACAAAGGGGTGCATATGATTATGAAGCTGGGAATTGTTGATTATGGCGTCGGAAATATATTCAGTCTGAAAAAGGCCTTTGAGCATCTTGGCATTGATGTGGCTGTTACCGGAAACGCGGGAGTCCTGAATAATTGTTCTGGAATCATCCTTCCGGGAGTTGGTGCTTTCTGTGACGCAGCGGCCAATATCTTCGAAGGAGGGCTGGATCAGGTAATCAGAGAACAGGCAGCCAAGGGTAAGACTGTTTTGGGCATATGTCTTGGGATGCAGCTGCTTTTTGATTACAGTACCGAGGGTGGAGTCACAAAGGGCTTAGGACTTTTCCCCGGATGGGTGGACAGGATTCCTGACAGTGTGAAGGTCCCCCATATGGGCTGGAACAGCCTTGAGAATATGGAAGACTCTAAGCTCTTTGAAGGAATAGGTAAATCTGCTTATGTGTATTTCGTCCATTCCTACTATGCAAAGGTGAGGGATAAAGCTAACATATGCGCCGTCAGCAGCTATGGAACCGACATACCTGCAGTAGTAAAAAGAGACAACATTCTGGGTATGCAGTTCCACCCTGAAAAAAGCGGCAGAGTGGGTTTGAACTTATTGAATAATGTAAAGGAGATGTTGATATGAGAATTTATCCGGCAGTAGATATTTATGATGGGAAATGTGTAAGGCTTAAAAAAGGAAACCTGGGGGAAAAGGAGATGTTTTATAGTAATCCGTTGGATGCAGCCAAGCTGTGGGAACAGAAGGGAGCAGAAGCCTTGCACATCATAGACCTGAACGGAGCCTTTGAAGGAAGGATGGGAAACAAAACCGAGATTGAGAGGATAATAAATGCTGTAAAAATCCCTGTCCAGGTGGGAGGCGGATTGAGGAGCATAAATGATATAACTGATGCTCTGAATACAGGAGCGGCAAAAGTAATTATAGGCACCGGTGCTGTTACTGATGAAGAGCTCCTGGAGATAAGTCTCAGGAAATACCTTGATAAGATCACCATAAGTATTGATGCGGTAGACGGGTATGTAGCAATAAAAGGATGGGTTAATGTCAGCGAATTCAGCGCATATAACTTTGCAGGCAAAATTGTGGGGAAAGGCTTCAGGAACATAATTTACACTGATGTATCAAGGGACGGTACAATGACAGGGCCCAATCTCGACGGCATAGAGAAGATGTGCAATGTAGAGGGGTCCAGAATAACAGCTTCGGGAGGGGTAAGAAGCATAGAAGATCTTATGGCAGTAAAAAGCACGGGGGCAGAAGGGGTAATAATAGGCAAAGCCTTGTATACAGGAGCTATAGAGCTGGAGGATGCCCTAGAGGCATTGGCGGATTGATATGCTTACAAAGAGGATAATACCCTGTCTTGATGTGAAAGACGGAAGGGTGGTAAAAGGTATAGGCTTCAATAATCTGAAGGATGCAGGGGATCCAGTGGAAGCAGCTGCTATGTACAGCGAAGCGGGAGCTGATGAGCTTGTATTTCTTGACATTACTGCTTCTTCGGAAGGCAGAAGCACCATGGCGGATATAGTGAGGAAAACTGCAAAGGATGTTTTTATACCTCTTACAGTGGGTGGAGGAATAGGCAGAATTGCTGATATTGATGTACTGCTGCATGCAGGTGCAGACAAAGTATCCATCAACAGTGCGGCAGTAAGGCAGCCCAAGCTGATTGAAGCTGCTGCAAAGCGATATGGAAGCCAGTGTATCGTAGCAGCGGTCGATGCAAAGCGCAGGCAGGGAGAGGAGGGCTGGACGGTATTTATTGAAGGCGGTAGAAGGGACACAGGGATTGATGTACTGGAATGGTGCAATACAGTCTGCGAACTGGGAGCGGGAGAAATACTCCTTACCAGCATGGATGCCGACGGTACCAAGGATGGCTATGATATTTCCCTGACCGCTGCTGTTGCAGACAAGGTCAAAATACCTGTGATAGCCTCGGGAGGAGCCGGAGTAAAAGAGGATTTTCACAGGGTACTTACAAAGGGCAAGGCAGACGCAGCCCTGGCGGCCTCCCTTTTTCACTACAGGGAGCTGGAAGTAGCGGAGCTGAAGGCTTATCTGAAGGAGATGGGTGTAAGTATAAGGCAAGAGTAGGAGCATGCGGCACACGGACGCGCAATGCGCGCCCCTACAATTGATTTGGGCGGCCACCGGTCCTCCGCACACCACACATTACATATAACATTCGTATGGTCGACCACCGGCCCTCCGCACACCACACATTACATATAACATTCGTATGGTCGACCACCGGCCCTCCGCACACCACACATTACATATAACATTCGTATGGTCGGCCACCGGCCGTCCGCACACCGCACATTGCATATAACATTCGTAGGGGCGGCCACCGGCCGTCCGCAAATCACACATTGCATATAACATTCGTAGGGGCAGGTTTCCATGCCTGCCCCAAATTTGCACACATTCTATTACAAATGTTACAGATAGGAGAAATTCACATGCTGATTGATGAATTAAAATTCGATCAAAAAGGATTGATACCCGTTGTAGTCCAAGACCATATATCCGGAGAAGTACTTATGCAGGCATATATGAACAGGGAGAGCCTTCAAAAGACTTTGGAAACAGGCCGCTCATGGTTCTACAGCAGAAGCCGGGGTGCTCTTTGGGAGAAGGGAGCTACTTCGGGAAATATCCAAAAGGTAAAGGGAATATACGTTGATTGCGATGGAGACTGCCTGTTGATAAAAGCAGATCAGACTGGCGGTGCTTGCCATACTGGAAACAGGAGCTGTTTTGCCACAAGTCTGTGGACTTTGGAGGACAACAGCAGAGAAGCAGATATAGGGGAGACCCTTGAGAAGCTGTACAAAATAGTGGAGGATAGAAAAGAAAACCCTGTACCGGGTTCGTATACCTGCTATCTTTTCGATAAAGGCATTGATAAGATGTTGAAAAAAGTAGGGGAGGAAAGCACTGAAGTAGTGATAGCAGCAAAAAATGATGACAAGAAAGAACTGGTATATGAGATATCTGATCTGCTGTATCATATGACGGTATTAATGAGCTGCAAGAATATAACCTTTGGGGATATTGCCGCTCAACTTATGGATAGATTCAAATAATTATTATCCAAAAGTTCACCTATGGAACCTTTCCGCATATTATAGTTATTACGGAGGAAGGTGTGACTATGAACCATGTGGTAATTATGTGCGGAGGTTCAGGCAGCAGGTTCTGGCCTATGAGCAGGAGAATATACCCCAAGCAGTTTCTGAAAACTGTAGGAGACAAGACCATGATAAGGCTTACAGTGGATAGAATAAACAAATTCATCCCTCTGGAAAACATTTATATGGTGACAAACAAAGGATATGTCAGCACTATCAAGGAGCAAGTACCTCAGATACATGAGGAGAACCTTATAATAGAACCTCAAATAAAAGAAACGGCAGCATGCATCGGATATTCAGCGGTAAAGCTTCTGAAAAAGGACCCGGAAGCGGTTATGATAGTGCTTCCCTCTGATCATTATATTGAGGATGAAACGAGATTTATTGAGACCTTGAAGCAGGGGTTGGAGATAGCGGTCTCCGACAACTGTCTTGTGACAATGGGTATAAAGCCCACAAGGCCTGAAACGGCTTATGGATATATCGAAACCGGCAAAAGAATCGACAGAGATTTGGAGATACCAACCTACAAAATAAAAAGATTCACTGAGAAGCCTAACAGGGAAAAAGCCCAGGAATTTATTGATAAAGGAACTTATCTATGGAACAGCGGAATGTTCATATGGAAGGCATCGGTACTTCTGAAGCAGTACAAGAGATTTCTTCCTGAAATGTACCAGAACCTTAAGCGGATGAGCGAGTTCGTGGAAACCCCTGACGAGGCAAAAGTCGTTGAAGAAGAATACGAAAAAATAGATGGTATATCCATTGATTATGGGATATTGGAGAAGACTTGGGATGTATATGTCATGGAAAGCAGCTTCTTCTGGGATGATATAGGCAATTGGACTGCGCTGGAGAGGTATATGGATAAGGATGAGAACGGCAATTCGGTAAAAGGAATGTATAAGGCACTGGATTCACACAACTGCATATTGTATGGCAATAAGAGGCTTATCGCGGCGCTGGGTGTCGAGGATCTGATAGTTGTAGAGACCGATGATGTTGTACTGGTTTGCAGGAAGGACAGGGATCAGGATATTAAGCTCCTTATAAAGGAGCTTTTGAAGGATGAAGAAATGGTTAGATATGTATAAAAATGCGACACAGTCGCATTTTCGGTTGCGAGATGCAGGCACTGGGTCATGTCTCAGGGGTCCTGTTGCGAGTTTCGGGTGTTTATGCAGGACTTCGAAGGGCTTTTACTC
>JAWLHF010000011.1:0-48071 GCA_041690515.1 Clostridiaceae bacterium
TTGGTTATCGCCCCAGCTGACACATACATTTCTATGCACCCTCTGTTACCGCAGTAGCACTCTCTTCCTTCATACTCTATGATACTGTGGCCGAATTCTCCCGCCACCGAATTGCAGCCTTCGTATATTGAACCATTAATTACGATTCCGCAGCCTACTCCCTGATCCACAAAAACATAGATAAAACTCTTTATCCGTTTTCCTGTGCCGAACCATAGCTCGCTTAAGGTTCTTGTCCTTGCAACATTATCAATGAATACCGGAAGATCCGTCTTTGATTCAAACCACGCTTTGACGTCTATCCGCTCCCAGCCTCTGAGGATGGAGTTTTCAATATCTTTTATATATTTGAAGTTGGAGCCCGGTGTGCCTATTCCTATTCCTGCAATTCTGTTACGGTCAATATTATGTTTGTCTATGAGCCCCTCAATATTTTCGTTGATTTTCTCCAGCATCTCCATAGGTGAGATATAGGCCATCTGAGGGGAGGCCCATCTTCCAATCAGGTTCCCTCCAAGATCCGTAAGGACTATTGTAGTTTTTATGGCAATTTCAACCCCTATTATATACAACGCCTCATGATTAAGTGTTATCAGGCCAGGCTTCCTTCCGCCGGTAGAATCTCCCTTGCCTGCTTCCTTCACAAGACCTTCACTGATCAGACCGTCTACTATCCTCATGACGCTGGGAAGGGCTAGCTTTGTAATTTTTGAAAGTTCGGACCTGCTTATGGTTCCGTGCTTGATTATCAGTTTAATAATGATATTCCTGTTTATACGCTTAAGCAATTCAGGTTTTCCAATTACTATATCCGAAGTCATCTTTTTTCTCCTCATTTCATTTTGCTTAATCGTTAATTCTATCCAGGCAAACTCTTCTCCTTTATTTTCCCAGAACTTTATGACTTTTTTGATCGTCTAAAGTTTGAAAGGGAGGAATAACAATGAGAAAACTACTATTATGCTTGATATGTCTAAGTATTGTCTTTGCGGCTCTAGGATGTGTAAAAAACAATGACCCCATTGGTTTTCGAGGTGAAATAACCGAGCTTAAAGTAAATGATGATATTCAACAAGTCACCATCCTTGTTGAGGGAGAGCCGGATGAAAATGTATCCTATGATAAGGCTTATGTTGCTATAACAGCTAAATCAAAAATAAGCTTTGATGAAAATAACGAAGCCCTGTCTTCCAATGAATTGAAAGTAGGTTTGACAGTCGAAGGGGTTTTTGAAGGACCTGTTGCAGAATCCTATCCTGTTCAAGGAACTGCAAAAAGTATAAAGATAATAAGATGAACATGCTGCAACCGGAAATGGAATTAACCGCTTCCGGCTGTTTTTTTGAGATTTGTTATGATCTATCAGCTGATTATCGTCTATTCTTATTCCAATTAAGGTATATACTCCTTCAAAATGCAAAAAATATTGATTACATACTGTAAAGAAGGTGCTTAAATGGATATTATCTCACGACATGAATTAATAAGGACTCAAAATGGACACACCCTGGTTCTTTATGTTGATAAGCAAAGCAGCGAATTTGCCGAAGACTTCTTCAGCAAGCTGGACAGCAAAAGGAAGGATCTGCAGAAAGACAGCCTTAGCTATATAAAGGATTTTGTCAATAAAAACTATCAAGGAATCAAAATCGATACAATTAATATCATGCTGGGTTCCCTGCTGGTTGCTTCTATCGCATACAGTCCCCTTGCGGCTCATTCAGACACAGTCCAGCCTCCCAAGAAAGTACAGCTGAAAACCAACCCTTCATATATTGTCAAGCCCGGCGATACATTATGGAATATTGCAAAAAAATCAGGAACGACAGTGGATAGGTTAAAGCACTTAAACAACCTGATCAGTGATATTATTTATCCCGGTCAGAAGCTTAAAACCCATATTAATATGGTTATCCCCCAGAACCCAACCTCTCCTTCGGCAGCTGGAAGCCTGATACTCGCCAACAAATCCCACAGTCTTCCAAAGGACTATGTCCCAAAAAACCTGATAGCTCCAAAGGTGCCGACTGTGAAAAAATCAAAAACAATGATGACTCCGGAAGCAGCCGCAGCACTGGAAGCTCTCTTTGCAAAAGCAAAGGAGGATAATATAAAGCTCACTGCGATTTCGGGCTACAGATCCTATGAACGTCAGAGAGCGATTTTTTCATCCAATACAAGTAAATACGGCTCTGCTGCAGCAGCCAACCAATTTAGTGCAAGGGCAGGGGAAAGTGAGCATCAAACCGGACTGGCAATGGACGTGAGCAGTCCTTCAGTGAATTTCAGACTTACCCAGTCCTATGCCGAAACCCGGGAAGGAAAGTGGCTTAAGGAAAATGCACCAAGATATGGATTCATCATACGCTATCCCAAGGGAAAGGAGCATATAACCGGTTATCAGTTCGAGCCCTGGCACATCAGATATGTCGGAAAAAGTGCATCCCTTGAAATAGCTCACAATAATATCACCCTTGAAGAATATCTGGGCAAGCTTTGATATCTGTTTGTTACATAAGAGGAGCCAGAGTCCTTAGGATAAGCCTTCCCAGCTTTTTGTGCAGCTTTATGTTCTTACAATCCTCTATAGTGATTCTCATACAGTCTTGCAGTGTAATGAGGTAATCCTCTTTCACTGCCGATACGCTCTTTGTCATATAAAGCCATACTCCGCATTCGAAATGCAGGTAAAGGCTTCTGTAGTCCAAATTGATAGTTCCGACTACAGCGTACATATCATCTACCACAAAATTCTTTGCATGAATGAAGCCGGGAACAAATTCATATATCTGTACACCGCTTTCAAGCAGTATTTCATAATTAGAGCGTGATACTTCATGAACATACCACTTATCCGGAATATGAGGAGTGATTATCTTCACATCCACTCCTCTCTTTGCCGCAAGGCACAGGGCGGTGCTCATCTCATTATCAAGTATCAGGTATGGTGTAGCGATATATATGTACCTTTCGGCATTGCCAATAAGGTTGAGGTAGACGGACTGACTGACTGCTTCATCATCAAGAGGGCTGTCTGCAAAGGGTTGTACAAATCCATCAGTATTGAAGCACTCATTTTTCCTTGGTGCCGGCCTGAAAGCTTCATAGCTTTCATCGGTTTTTCTTAGATAATTCCACATTGAAAGGAACATGACAGTAAAGCTCCACACTGCATCACCGTATATGACAATTGATGCGTCTTTCCAGTACCCATACTTTTCATAAAGATTTATATATTCATCAGCAAGGTTGATTCCCCCGGTAAAAGCGGTATGCCCGTCAATAATTGCTATTTTCCTGTGATCACGATTGTTAAGGCGGGAATTCAGAACAGGTATGAAGGGATTAAATACACTGCATTTTATTCCCATACTCTCCAGCTTTTTGTCATATCTGAGGGGCAAGGTCAACAGACAGCCTACATCATCATAAATGACACGGACATCCAATCCCTGCTTTGCCTTTTCCGCCAGTATCTTCAAAATGGAATCCCACATAACTCCTTCCTGAATAATATAGTATTCAAGAAATATATACCGCTCCGCCTTTTTCAGCTCCTCCAGCATCCGTTCAAATTTTCTGATTCCCGGAGTTAAGTATTCCGTTGTGGTGCAGGCGTAGACGGGACAATCCGAATACCCGTTTATATACTTTGTCTGATTGGCGGCTCCTCTGTTTTGCTCCTCAATACGCTTCAGTACTTCCGGATCCTGACCAAGAGATTTTTTCATTTTCTTTGATATTTCCTGCATTTTCTGTTTATTTCCCCTGCTGGATTTGTTCCCTCCAAGCATAAGGTAGAATAACCCCCCAAAAATGGGAAAAACCATAATGGGTATTATCCATGCAAGCTTATAGGCAGGATAACTCCTGCCGTTCAATATCCATAGAACAGCCAGCAGACTGAGCACCGCACATATGGTATAGAAATATATAAAATAATTTGTAAACCTCCAAATAACTATCAATAAGGCAAATGCCTGAGCCAGTATGGCTGCTCCAACCAAAAAAGCCCTGCTTATCAATACTTTGATTAACTTCTGCATATAAAGCACCTCTTGCATTCTTCATTATTCGCGCAGCATAACTATTTCAGCTGTTTAGTTCCGCTCTTACTTTCAATATGTATCCGCAACGGCTGCATCCGGTTTTCATCTGGATTCTTACCTATATTATACTAAATAATTACATCTGCAGCTACAATTGTCTATATACAGGAAAGCAAGGCTGATAGGAGTATCAGCCTTGCTTATGAAAAATATGCATCAGACCTGCCTGGTATTTGAAAAACCCGCTTTTAGCATCAGCTTACCAGCACTTTCATAAATTCATCACCGGTTATGGTTTCTCTTTCAATCAGGTAGGAGGATAATAAATGAAGCTTGTCCATGTTCTCCTTTAGTATATTGATTGCCTTCTCATGGGCTTTCTTAATGATGGACAGCACTTCCTCGTCAATCCTGGCTGCTGTTTCAGAAGAACACATCATTGATGGATCCCCTCCAAGGTACGGGTTGGTCACTGTCTCTAAAGCCATCATGTCAAAGGCTTTACTCATCCCAAGGCGGGTTACCATTGCTCTGGCAATCTTGGTCGCCTGCTCTATATCATTGGATGCGCCTGAGGTATAGGTACCGAAAACCAGCTCTTCCGCAGCTCTTCCTCCGGTGAATGTAGCAATTTTATTCATCGCCTCCTCCTTTGTCATAAGCACGTTTTCCTTCTCTGATACCTGCATGGTATAACCCAGCGCTCCCGAGGTACGCGGTATTATCGTTATCTTGTGCACAGGAGCTGATTCTGTCTGTTTTGCAGCAACTATTGCATGTCCTATTTCATGGTAAGCAATTATCTGCTTTTCCTTTGGCGATATGACGGCTCCTTTTTTCTGATATCCTGCTATTACAACCTCTACAGCCTCTTCCAGGTCAATTTGCTCCACATATTTTCTTCCATACTTGACCGCTCTCAATGCAGCTTCATTTATGATATTTGCCAGCTCTGCACCGGATGCTCCCGAGGTTGCTCTTGCTATCTCATTAAAATCTATGTCGTTGGCCAGTTTGATTTTTTTTGAGTGTACCTTTAAGATAGCCTCCCTTCCCGTCAGATCGGGCAGTTCCACCGGAATACGACGATCGAACCTTCCGGGTCTCAGAAGTGCTTTATCCAGAGAATCAGGTCTGTTGGTTGCTGCAAGAATCACTACCCCCTTTTCCCCATTGAAGCCGTCCATCTCAGTAAGCAATTGGTTCAAGGTCTGTTCTCTCTCGTCATTGCCTCCGATTCCCCCGTTATCACGCTTCTTACCAATGGTATCGATTTCATCAATAAATACTATACATGGTGCCTTAGCTTGGGCTTGCTTGAACAGGTCTCGAACTCTGGCTGCACCCATTCCTACAAACATTTCCACAAACTCAGAACCTGAGATTGAGAAGAAGGGCACCTTTGATTCTCCTGCAACAGCCTTGGCAAGAAGTGTTTTCCCCGTACCGGGAGGTCCTACCAGAAGTGCACCCTTGGGCATTATTGCGCCTATCTCTTTGTACTTCTTCGGGTTATGCAGAAAATCCACTATTTCAGTTAAAGCCTCCTTGGCTTCGTCCTGTCCCGCCACATCAGCAAAGGTCTTGCCAGTCTGTGCCTCAACATATATCTTTGCGTTGCTCTTTCCAAAGGTCATGGCATTGCCGCCCATTCTTTTCTGCATGGAATTGGTCAGCATTTGTCCTATTCCTATAAATATTATCAGCGGAAGTATCCACGAAAGTATGAAATTCATCAAGGGAGAATTCTCTTTCGGAATGACCTTTGAGAACTCAACATTGGCGGAGTGAAGACGGTTGACAAGCTCCGGGTCATCCATACGGCCGGTTACATACACATTCTCTTTACCTGCCTCATCAACTGCAGTAAAAGCAATCTGATTATCCTGGATTTCTACCGTCTTAACTTTGCTATCTTCAATTTCTGTAAGGAATGTACCGTAGTCAACCTGTGTGACCTGCTGTCTTAAAAGCTCCGGAAACACGAAAGCATTCAGCAGCAATACTATAATCAGTGTAACAGCATAAAAATATATAATAGGCTTTATTGGATTCTTTTTTTCTTTCATATGTTCCTCTCCGTTTATTTATTATTTTGTTGATGAACTGTCCGTACAATTGATTCTTTGCAATAGCTCATTGAGTTTCTTCAATCCAAGAATAATATCCTCAAAGGTTTCATCCGTCTCATTCTCCAAATGTCTCGCAATCTTTTCATTGCACATTTTGTCAATTTCCAATACAGTCTTTTTACCCAACCCGGTAAGAGCTACCATTACCACTCTCTCATCCTCACGATTCCTGATGCGTTCTACCATGCCCCGGCTTTGAAGCTTCTTACACATGGCGGATATATTGGCACCAGCTATACAAGTCCTGTCTGCCAGACTCCCTATTGTGTGCGACTCAAAATGATACAGTTCCATAAGTATCCTTGTCTGCATTATAGTCAGCCCATACTCCTCACTGACAGGGCCAAATACACAATTCAAGCTTTCAGCTATTTTTCTTGTGTAGTCCCAGACAATATTTTTAAACTCAGAAACTTCCATGATAAACCTCCATTTATCATTTATTTATATTATTTATATTTTATATATATTATATTGTATTGTCAATACATTATTGCAGGATAAAAAAAGAGCTGTCGCCTACGGCTACAGCCCATTTTCAACTTTATTTCTTTAATTCCCAATAGCAAACCTTGGGTGAAACTATCTTTTCTTCTTTCTTAAGCTCTTTCATCACCTTGTCAACTTCTTTCCTGTCAATACCTGTTGCAGTTGCAATCTGTCCTGCGCTTACAGGCTTTTCTGCATTTTTGAAAAACTCTACTATAACATCGTAATTACTCATGTTCATTCCTCCTTTTGTTAACTCAAGGTATTATTGCCTATTATACCATTGCCCCAATCAGTAAATCAACAGCCTGTCATAATTGAGTACTTCAGGGCCGTCCTTTCACTTACATCATCAATTTACAGATGTCGTTAGTGAACTCTACCGGATCCTCTACAGGCAATCCCTCTATAAGAAGGGCCTGTGAGTATAGCAGATTTGTATACAGCTCAAGCTTTGTTCTGTCCTTTTCAAATGCTTCCTTCAAAGCATTGAATACATCATGGTCTATGTTGATTTCCAGGATTTTTTCTGCTTTTACATTGGGATTGTTAGGCATAGAGTTAAGCACTTTCTCCATTTCTATTGTCAGTTCACCTTCATTTGCAAGGCATACAGGATGGTTCTTCAGTCTCTTTGATGCTCTCACTTCCTTGACTTTATCCGTAAGAACCCCCTTCATGTATTCAAACAACTCTTTACTTTCCTTCGCTTCTTCTTCCGTAAGCTTCTTATCCGCATCATTCTCTATGCCCAGGTCACCGCTGGATACTGATTTGAATTCCTTCTCCTTGTATGTCATCAGCATTCTTATTGCAAACTCATCCACATCATCAGTGAAGTATAATATTTCAAAGCCCTTATCTGTAACCAGCTCAGTCTGGGGCATTTTTTCAATTCTCTCTACCGAATCCCCTGATGCATAGTAAATGAACTTTTGCTCCTCCGGCATTCTTGACACATATTCATCCAATGTGACAAGCTTTTTTTCCTTTGAGGAATGGAACAAAAGCAGATCCTGCAGTACTTCCTTGTTTCCTCCGAACTCACTGTATACACCGTACTTCAATTGTCTTCCGAAGGATTTATAGAATTCCTCATATTTCTCCCTGTCATTTTTCAGCAGGTTTTCCAGCTCATTTTTTATTTTCGTCCTGATGTTCTTTGCTATAAGCTTTAACTGCCTGTCATGCTGCAGCATCTCCCTTGATATGTTCAGTGACAAGTCCTCCGAGTCCACCATTCCCTTTATAAAGCTGAAATAGTCCGGCAGAAGATCCGCACACTTGTTCATTATCAACACACCGTTGGAGTAAAGCTCCAGACCCTTTTCGTATTCCTGGGTATAGAAATCAAAGGGAGTAGTCGAAGGTATGAACAAAATTGCGTTATAGCTGACTGCTCCATCGGCACTTATATGTATATGCCTTAACGGCTTGTCAAAGCCAAAGTGCTTTTCTGAGTAAAAGTTCTCATAATCCTCCTGCTTAAGCTCATTCTTATTCTTCTTCCATATCGGAACCATGCTGTTTATGACCTGTTCTTCGGTATAATCCTCATATTCCTTATCGCTGCCCTCTTTAAGCCTTCTACTGCTAACGTCCATTTTTATTGGATATCTTATGAAGTCGGAATATTTCTTTATAATGGACTTAAGCTTATACTCCTCCAAGTACTCATCATACTTCTCATCTTCAGTGTTCTCTTTTATTTTTAGTATGACATCGGTACCTGTATCGCCCTTTTCACATTGTTCTATGGTATAGCCTTCAGCCCCTTTGGATTCCCACTTATAAGCCTCGTCTGCTCCAAAAGCCCTGCTTATGACCGTTACCTTGTCCGCTACCATAAATGCGGAATAGAAGCCTACCCCGAACTGTCCTATAATATCATGTCCGTCCTTTAGCTCGTTTTCTTTCTTGAATACCAAAGATCCGCTCTTTGCTATGACTCCAAGATTATCATCCAACTCCTCTTTTGTCATACCAATACCTGTATCAGAAATCTTCAGTATCCTGTTTTCTTTGTCTACAGTTATTCTGATACTGTAGTTGTCTTTGTCAAAGCTCAGAGAATCATCAGTCAGTGCTTTATAGTATATCTTGTCTACTGCATCACTGGCATTTGAAATAAGCTCTCTGAGGAAAATCTCCCTATGGGTGTAAATTGAATTGATCATCAGGTCCAGCAGTCTTTTAGACTCTGCCTTAAACTGCTTTCTTGCCATATGTATCTCTCCCTCCGCTTTTGTTTCTTTATACTGATAGAAATTATGTTAGCACTCTCGTTCACAGAGTGCTAATCCTATTTTTTGTATATCATATTTAAAATGTGTTGTCAATATTCAATATTCCAAATGCTGCATTAATAATTCCGATTTTTCATTCATGCCTTATCTTATTCGAATATGCTTCCACTCTCCCGTTTTGAACCTCATGTAAACAAACAGCCATCTGACAAATTGATCCACCAAAACCGCCATCCAGGCTCCCGTCAGTCCAAACCCCATCACATTGACAAAAATATGGGACAACCCCGCTCTTACAAGCAATACTCCCATAAAGGTACTTACAAGAGGCCAGAAGGTATCTCCCGCTCCTCGCAAACCACCGGCTAATATTAGCTGTGAAGACTGGAAGGGTTGAACCAATGCAATTATCTTCAAAACAGTCGAAGCATTCTCAATAATAAAGGGATCCTTAGAGTACAAGCCCACAATCTGTGGTCCGAAGAAAAAGAATATTACTGCCATGGCAGTTGATATCATAGATCCCAGCCGTCTTGTTTCCTTTGCATAGTCTTCAGCTTTCGAGAACTCCCTTGCCCCAAGGCTTCTGCCCACCAATGAGGAAGCTGCAATCCCAAAGGCCTGCCCCGGCTGAAAAGATAGGCTCAGTATGTTCAGCGAAATTTGATGTGAAGCATAAATGACCGTACCTAATCCTGCAACTATTTTTACAAAAATAAGCACACCTGTCCTTAGTGCCATTTGCTCCAAAGAGGCAGGTACGCCTATCTTCACAAGGTTGTAGATTATATCCTTATCCAATTTGAAGGATTTTCTGATATTGAAGGTAAGGACGCTCTTTCCTTTGATTATATGTCTGAACAGCAGTATACTTGCAACCACATGGGATAAAGCAGTGGATATGCCTGCTCCTGTTACTCCGAGTCTGGGGAATCCCAACAGACCGTATATAAGCACTGCGTTGCCGAATACATTCATGAAATTCACCCTAAGGTTAATATTCATCGGTACCTTGGTCTCGCCAACACCTCTTAGAGCTGCAGATATGGCCATATTGAAAGATTGGAATATGAATCCCACCATAATGATCCTGAAATAATTCTGCCCTGCCTGAAGAGTATCTGCCTCAGCTCCCATGAAAACCATGATGGACTCTGCAAAAACAATCCCAAATATCGATAAGGGAATTGCCAACACAAAGAGGTTCAGCAGCATAACATGCTTCAAAGTTGTCTCCAGTCTATCCGTCTTACCCGCTCCAAGATATCTGGACACCATGGCTGTCCCTCCGACATTCAGGGCTTGAACCAGGGAAAGCCCAACAAATAAAGGCTGATTGGTCATCCCGACAGCTGCAACGGAAGCTGCAGCCAAGGAATTGTCACTCATCCTTCCCAGCATCATCATATCTATCATTCCAAACAGGGCTCCCAGAAGAAGCTCCACAAGAACAGGCCATGCGATTTTCAAAACATCAGCTCTTGTGGAGTTTTTCATAAATATATTTAATTTTGATTCATCTATCCCTTTACATAAATCCGGATCCGCCA
Organism: Clostridiaceae bacterium; assembly: GCA_041690515.1. Taxonomy (GTDB): domain Bacteria; phylum Bacillota; class Clostridia; order Lutisporales; family Lutisporaceae; genus BRH-c25. The sequence continues at coordinate 10,467 of JAWLHF010000011.1, forward strand.
TTTCCATTCTTCTTTCCATAATATATTTCCCGACACTGATTATTATAGCACAATGCTGCATAAAGGGATAAATGTAAATCCTACGGTTTTTAAGCAATTTCGTCTCATAACTCAGATTTTCCCCAGATTCTGCTCATCTTCAGCCATAAAAGCAGTTTATTATGGTCTTTTTCTTTTTAAAAGCATATAACTCTTCATAATACACGCTTTAGCCCTATACTGCTCTTAATATATATACCTCCTGCTGCACATCCTCCTATAAGGATTCCTGCAATTATCCACACCCCTGAAAAGCTCAGTCTCCCTACCATTAAGCTGTTGAATACAGATGCACATAAGCCGCCTATCTGAATATTAAGGGAACTAAGAGACAAGACACTTGCTCTCATGTGATTCGGAGTCAGCTTATTGACCAAAGTACTTTCCGCCACATTACAAGCTCCTAAAAGCAAGTATATGCTTGTATAACAGCTCACAAAACCAATAACACCTTTCTGTAATGCAAAAACAAGGATGCCGACAGCGAATAAAATACGGAATACATTATATATGCTCCACCATTTGCTGTTGTATCTATCCAAAAGCTTTTGAACAGCAATATTACCTATAGTTACTGCCAGAAATCCCATGAATGTTATAAAGCCCAACACCCATGTACTGCCCTTTGCTTCAGGAATCTGCATGAAAGCCGGCTGCCAGTATGTCTCCAGTGAAAAAAGCAGAAAACCGAGAAAAAACGCACTCAGTAAAATGTATCCCAATCCGGATTTGTCAGCTATGAGCTGCCTGCCTTTTCGTAAATGCTCATAAAAGGGTATAGGCTGCTGTGTATCACGGATTGAATGCTCCTTTACAAAAATAAGGCATAGTATGAAAACCATCGCAGTCAGTATTATCCTTAAGAGTATGTTGGCAAGATGGGAGCCTGTGACATCGGATACTATGCCTCCTGCCAGACCTCCTACTGCCAGCCCTGCGCCATCCAAAACCGCCATGCGGGAGGTTACTTTTGCAAGGCAGGCATCCCCATGCCGGCCAATTGCCTGATCAATGATTAAGGCATCCAGGCTGCCTGAGGAAAAAGCACGTGCCAATCCGTAGAATATGACGGCAGGTACCAGCCATAGCATATTATCCGCTGCAAAAAGGACACAGAAGGATATGGCGTATAATCCACAGGACAGCATAAACACGGCCTTTCTCCCATATATGTCCGCGCATATGCCGCTTGGCAACTCCATACACAAAACAGTGACCGAGTATATTCCAAGAAGCAAAGGCAGAGTCTGCAAACTGGAGCCCTTCTCCAGCAGTACCAGGTTAAAAACAGGTATCAGTATCCCGACAGAAAAACTGTTAAGGGCAATTATAACCTGTTGCATTTTAGTCATTTATAATTTCCTCCGCATTATAGGCAATAATCGCATACTCCCACGGACTGCTGTCCCCTGTAGGTGAAGAATGCTGCTCTATGAACTCAGAAATCAGCTTCATCAGTTCATCAGACTGATATCTGTCCAGATGAACAACACCGGTCAGTATATCCCCCCACTTACTCAGGCTCTCCGGGTCCTTTTCCCTCTGAATGCCGATATGCTGTCCCATCTGCCTGCGGAAGCCTTCATACACCCGGGCTATTGAATCCTGCATCAATACCTCTCTCTGTCCTGCCAGGTCGTCAGTCTGGCTTAATCCTATCTGAACTGTTACTTGAGCAGGTCTATAAAAACTGGCGGTAATACCGTTTATCATCTCAGTATGATCCAGTTCCACAAGCTCCAGCTGCATCAGCTTTTTTATATGGTGCTGAACACTTGAGGCAGATATCTGCAGCCTGTCTGCCAGCATCTTCGGAGTCATAGGAGTGTTTGCAACACTTAATTGGCGCAGCAGCTGCTGACGTACTGGACTCATATAAATATTAAACTCTTCTTTTGTTGTAAGGATGATTTTTCTCATATTAAGCACCTCCATACTATCGTTACATATATTATATCATTACATATTGTGTAACGTCAACTTAAAAAAAAGAGCATTTCGTGCCCTATTTGTATAAATCACATTAAATAACAAGTCTTTTTTTCTTGGCATCCGCATCCTTCCCTAAAACGGCTTCATGGTTTTGTTCCCATTATCTGTTCTGTTCGAGGGATTGGAAGTTGAACTTCAAGTCTCTTGTTCTTTTTACCTTTTCAATGGTTTTTGTTATATAATGTGTCAATTTATCCTCAAAAACCTCTGCTGTCGTCTCATGGTTCTCTATCATGAAAAGGCCTTTCTCCCAGCTGGCAGTCAGGGTCGGATTCAAAAGCTCCCTGGCTGTAAGACGGACCAACTCCACAATAGCCTCACCTTTTGGCTCCGGGGTCACAACCTGGGTCTTCCTATTGATCTTTATATGTCCGATATCAACCAATTTTTTGATTATTCCTGCTCGTGTGGCTGAAGTTCCTATTCCGCAGGTTTTTATCTGCTCCCTGAGTTCTTCATTCTCAATATATTTCCCCGCCTTTTCCATTGTTATAATAAGCGAACCCTCGGTAAACCTGGAGGGTGGTTTTGTTTCCTTCTCCTCAAGTTCAAAACCGGTCACATCACATTTTTCTTTCTTAACCAGCTTTTGAATGGGGGAATCTGATAATTCTTCCTCTTTTTTTGAAGAGGTTATCTCATAAACTTCCTTCCAGCCCTTCACATTCAATGTTTTTGAGTTTGTCACGAATATCTCCTGGCCTATTCCTGTTTCCACCTTTACAGTATTATACTCGGCAGGCGGGTAAAAGATAGCAAGGAATCTCTTAACAATCAGATCATATATATTTCTTGTGTCCGTATCAAGTTTTGACAAATCAGTTGTTACGTAGGTTGGTATAATTGCATAATGGTCGGTAACCTTGCTGTCATCCACATATCGTTTGGACTTCTTGCTGATGCCAAGCTCTCCAAATTCTTTTATCCTCAGCACATATTCCTTAAAATCGCCATTACCGTATAAGCCGTTCAGTATCTTAGGCAGTTCCGGCACAACATCGGTGGAAATAACCCTGCTGTCGGTTCTGGGGTAAGATATGAGCTTTTTTTCATATAGGCTCTGGGCAATATCTAGTGTTCGATTTACAGGAATTTTGAATTTCTTATTTGCTTCCGACTGCAATTCAGCAAGGTTGAACAGTAAAGGAGCCTGCTCCTTCTTTACCTTCACCTCCACCTTTTTGACTACAGCCTCATTGCCTTCCAGCTTCTTAATGACCTCTTCAGCTTCCTCTTTGCTGATATATTTATCTTCACTTTCCGTATCCTCTGATTGATCTTTTGCTGCTTTCTTCTTTGACTGCCATCTGCCTTTATATTGGATACCGTTATCTTTTGATACAAAGCTGGCTGCAACCCCATAATATGACCTGGGCACAAAGTTTCTGATCTCTTCTTCCCGCTCTACAATCAAGCCCAGTACACAGGTCATTACCCTTCCGATGGGGATAACCGTAGATTTTTCCTCCTTAAGAAGAGTAGATAATCTCCTTCCGTATTGGCATGTGTATATCCGACTGAAATTCATGCCAAAGAGCCAGTCCTCCTTTGCTCTGCAATAAGCAGATTTTCCGAGGGAATCATACTCCCGGATATCCTTCGCTTCTTTAATACCCTTCCTGACAGCATCTTCAGTATGGGAAGATATCCAAACCCTTTTTACAGGCTTGTCCGAGCCAATCTGATTATAAACCAGCCGGAAGATATACTCACCTTCACGTCCGCTGTCCGTGCAGGAATAAACAATATCCACATCCCGCCTGTTCATTAGGGACTTTATCACTTCAAACTGTTTCATGGTTCCTTTGTCATCTATAACAACATATTTATATTCCTTGGGAATGATAGGCAGATGCTCCGTTCTCCACGACTTATACTCCTTATTGTAAGCATCCGGATAAGCCATAGTTACAAGATGCCCAAAGCACCATGTAATTATGCTGTCTGCCGTTTCAGCATAGCCTCTTCCTCTATCAGCTTTTGAAATCTGTACTCCCAGCACCCCCGCAAAACTGGATGCAACAGACGGTTTTTCTGTTATGTATAATTGCTTACTCAAAATTTCACCCTTTACAAATAGAATGGTCAAGTCCTTACAATGTGAAAGCCTTCTGCTATTATTCTGATATCATAATAACAGAAGGCTGGTAATATATCAATCAAGGGCTGCTGCTTATCATTTCTCCCATTGCAGCAAACGCCTTTCACCTTTAAGTTCTTTGATCCCTGTTATATCCTGGCTGACCTCCAGCACTCCCCGATACTTACCTTCAGCATCCCTCAGGGCAAAGTACTGTATCAGAAGCATTTTCCCCCTGATATTTATCCAGAATGAAGCACTATCCTTCTCTCCGGCTCTGAAAGCATCAATTATGGCATTGACCTTATGTACGCTTTCCGGTGGATGGCATTTCTCAACTTCCCTTCCTATGATTGCAGGTGATCGCGGAAAGAGCCTTTCTTTTGACATATTATAGAATCTTACCTTATTATCCTCATCTACAAAGGTAATATCAACCGGCAGGGTATTGAATATCATCAGAAGCTGTTGAAAATTCAGGGTTCCGGTATCCGTTCTAAACAAGTATTCTTTATTGACACCCACCGCAAATCCGCTATTTTCCCTATTCACCTGGGTTTTTCCCTTACCCTCATAAGGCCTTTTGATGTATGGGAATCCGTATTCCATACTCTGTGCCTGCATCTCATCCCATTCTTTCTCATCAATGGCCTCACTTGCCGCAGGAAAAAGTATCAGTTCTTCCTTTTTTATAAGTCCGTGCATTGCAAAAAACAATCTGCCTATCTCCCCATTGAAGTCTGCCTCTTTGCAGTCTTCAGTCTCAAGACATTCAATCACTTTCTTGATTTGTACCCTTGTCTCATCATGAAGCGCCCACATTATTGCCAATCCGTTGAATTTCTCCATCTTTTTTTCCATATATGGAAACAGTATGTTTTCTTTCTTCAGATAGTGCTGATTGAACTCCTGCAACTCCATCACCCTTGACGTCAGCTCTTTTTTTGATGCGCTGAAATCCTTTTCCTTAATGATATTCTTTATTGAATCAAGCTTTTGTACCAAAGCCCGATTTTCCTGCATCAGCACACCTATAAAGCTGCTTTCTGCCGGTCTTTTCCAAGGATAGGCCACAAGGCTCTTATAAAATACATTTATGATTTTATCTAGAAATACCAATATTTCTTTTGGTTGACTTCCCTTATTATACTGCCTATAAAAAATTTCAAAAACCTCTTGAGGAGTGACTTTTCCAATGTCACTCTTGTATTTTAAATATAGTTCACTGCCATCTTGTTTGTTCATTATACCTTCTACATATTCCGTCAGGTTGTTGACTCTGTTCATATCCATTTTTATTCATTCCCCCCGCTTCTCCTTGTACTCCGACTCTAAGATACTGAATTATTTTACAACCTCATAAGGCCAGTCTATTATCCCGCCCATATCATAAACATTTAGATACCCCAGGTCTGACAATATACCGGCAGCAGTATTACTTCTGTTGCCACGTCTGCAGTATACAAACACCATAGTATCTTTATCCTTGATAATATCTGAGACTTCATCCTTGAGTACATCCAGCGGAATCAATATTGCTCCTTCTATATGTCCTTCTTCATATTCTTCTCTGGTTCTCACATCCAATAATACGATATCAACTTCATTATCCAATCTATCTTTTGCTTCCTCCGGTGTTATAATTGCAAAGCCGCTAGCTTCACCACTCCAGCTGCACCCTGAAAATATCCCCATTATCAACATCACTGCTATCATATAAAACATTACTCTTATACTTGATTTCTTATCCACTTTTAACCCACCCTGTACTAAAATTCGAATATTAGTTATATTGAAAGTATACCACAGGGGGGTATGTCATTAAAAGCATTAAATTATAATTATTGTTCAAGTTTCCCTTTGTAACCTCCGGTGCCTCCGGATATATCTGTTATCTTAAAGCCCTTCTCCTTTAGTGTTTTGCAGGTTTTTGAACTCCTTGCACCTGCCTTTATCAGGAAACAGTCATTTCCTACGTATATTTCATTGACTCCTCTGTGATTTCACCAGCTCGACAGCATCCTCTATGTAATTGGGAAGAGATTTGTTCTCTACGCCGGCAACCATAACATGACACCTGTTCAAGGGAATCAATATCTTATACGCCGGACTTTCTGCTATAGCTTTTGCCATAGCCGGTGTCAACTCCCCAAGCAATGAGTTTGCACTTATTATGCCAATAGGCCCGAGTATTATATCCACCTTGAAGGCATTATAGACAATGGCATTTTCACCTGTGGCACCTTCATCGGCACCTGCTTTCAACATAAGGGAGGTTGCCAATGAGTTGGTTCCCAATGCAATAATCTCTATACCATCAAAGGCTTTTCTGAACCTTTCAACAATAGCCTTTCCTATTCCCCCGCCTTGTCCGTCTATGACTGCAATTCTCATTTTATCACTCCAATCAAGAACCTTTTATGTATATTATACCATGGAAACAGCAATGTTCATGATATAGTCACTGCATCATTGGCTTACAACAGCTTTATTACCTGACTTCTTAATGCGTTTTTTTGTTTTTACTGAAAATTCATCAAATATGCTGTAGATTACAGGTATGATAAGCAGTGTCAGAATAGTGGAAGTCATCAATCCAAATATTACAACGATTGCCATAGGTGCCATTGCCTCCGCACCTTCCCCAATTCCCAGTGCAATAGGAACCAGACCCAGTATCGTCGTAAGGGTGGTCATTAATATTGGTTTCAACCTGGTAGGTCCTGCCTTGATAATCGCTGCTTCCCTGCTAAGGCCTCTTTCTCTTAGTGTATTGATATAATCCACCAGAACTATTGCATTGTTTACAACTATTCCCGCAAGCATGATAACCCCAATGAAAGCCGGTACACTAATAGGCTTTCCTGTTATGCCGAGGCCGAATATCGAGCCAGAATACGCAACGGGAACAGAAAACATTATTGTCAGAGGATGGATCAATGATTCAAATTGTATAGCCATAACAATATAGACCAAAAGCACTGCAAGAATCAATGCCAAAGCCAGGCTTGTAAATGCCTCTACCATCTGTTCGTCTTCTCCGGTGAACCTTATGGAATAACCATCGGGCACTCTGTATTCCTTAATGGTGTTCTTTAGCTCACCATTTACATCTCCAGTATTTCTGCCAAAAACGTCTCCGGTTACAGTGACATATCTCTCCTGATCAGACCTATTTATGCTGGTAGGCCCTTGTTCTATCTTTATCTCGGCCACCTCCAGCAAAGGCACCTGCATACCTGATGCAGACTGTACTGTAACTGACTTTAGCTGTTCCAGAGTCCTCCTCTTGTCTTCCGGATACTGAACCTTTATATCTATTTCTTTGCCGCCCACCTTGTAGGTTGTCGCTACACGTCCTTCTACAGCTGTCCTTACGACAGAGGCTATCTGAGTGGTCGACAATCCGTAAGCAGATGCCTTATCACGGTTAATGTATATCTGTGCTTCAGGCCTTCCTTCCGATATGCTGGATTCCACCTGTCGTGTACCCTCTGTCGCACTCACAAGCTTTTCAATATCCTTTGATATTTCCTTCAATGTATCCAAATCAGGCCCGCTGATTTGGATTGAAACAGCAGCTCCACCGCTCATTCCTCCAAAGCCGGAGGATACTTCGCTTATTTTTATTTCCGCGCCCGCAATATTCTTAACAGAATTACGCACTTCCTCCACAATCTCAGAGGTACTTCTTTTTCTTTCCCTTACAGGCTTCAAGGTAACGCTGATAGCCGCCGAATCACTGTTGGAGCCTCCTGATCCTGACAGAAAGTCTCCTGAGCCGCCTACACTCACATGCAGCATTTTCAGTTCGGGGATTTTGGAAAGCATGGCTTCCAGCTTTTCTGCTATTTCATTTGTATTATTTATTAGGCTCCCCTTGGGCATCTGGATACTTACATTGAAGCTTCCCTGATCCATTCCCGGAAAGAATTCCGAGCCTATAAAGGGTATCAGCAGCAAACTGAATATAAATATACCCAATACTATAAACGCTGTCCTGCGTTTGTGCTTCAGAACCCATATAAGTATCTTCTGATAAAATATGTCAACTGAATTTATCGCATTATCCCATACATCAAATATCCTGTTCATGAGTTTACTTCTTGATGCTTCATGGGGTTTAACCATTTTGAGGAATTTTGAGCTAAGCATCGGTATAAGCGTCAATGCCACCGCCAAAGATGCCAGCAGTGAAAACGTAATTGTCAATGCCATTTCCTTAAATATCTCAGCTGCAATCCCTTCTGTAAATACAATAGGCAGAAATACCACAATAGTCGTTAATGTAGATGCAAGTATGGCCTTCCCGACTTCTCCTGTTCCCAGCAAGGCAGCTTCCACCCTGCTGTGACCTTCACTTCGATGTCTGTATATGTTCTCCAGCACTACTATGGCATTGTCCACCAGCATTCCCACTCCCAGGGCCAAGCCACCCAGAGAAACAATATTCAGGGATATCCCCGAGGAGTATACCAGGACAAAGGTAGCTATGACAGAAATCGGAATGGCTGTTCCGATGATCAACGTTGTGCGTATATTTTTAAGAAAAATAAACAGTATCAGTACAGCAAGCATACCGCCAATAATAGCATTATTGGCCACATTATTTATGGATTTCTCAATAAAATCTCCTTGGTCGAAGATAAGTTCTATTTTTACATCCGTATATTCTTTTCCTATCTTCCCCAATTCTTTCTTTACATCTCTTACCACATTAACAGTATTTGCATTGGTTTGCTTCTGCACATTGATGCTTATACTGCTTTTATTGTTTGTCCTGCTGTATGAGTCGATAGGTTTATGAGTATCAACAACCTCGGCTACGTCACGGATATACAATGTTGTGCCGTTAGGCAGAGTAATTGGAATGTTCTTTATCTGATCAACACTTTTAAACTCACCGGTACTTCTGACCAGCAGCTTCTTCTCCGCATACTCAATGGTGCCACCCGGCAGATTCAGGTTTTCGCTTTGCAAAAGCGACATTATCTGATTCAGCGACACTCCATAACCTGCAGCTTTATCCGGATCGACATTTACTTGGATTTCCTGAGTCTTACCACCGGAGATTCCTACTGAAGCTACTCCTGCCAACCTTTCCAGTCTGGGCTTAATCTGATCCTCTGAAAACCTCTTGAGTGCAGTCTCATCGGCGCCGTTTGTAACACTTATATTTACTACCGGCAGCATGTTGGGGTCAAGCTTCATAACCAAAGGGCTTCCTACATCATCAGGCAGATATCCTTTTATCATATCAACCTTTTCTCTCATTTGAAGGGTTGCAAAATCCATGTCAGTTCCTGAATTGAACTCCGCAATGACAATTGAATTTCCTTCGCTTGATATGGATTGAATAGACTTTACATTATTCACTGTTGCAACTGCATTTTCTATGTTCTTTGTTACAATTGATTCAACTTCCAGGGGTGCTACTCCCGTATAGCTGGTGGATACAATGGCAATTGGAAAATTGATATTCGGCATCAGATCCACAGGCACCCTGGACAGGGATACTCCTCCCAACACCAGCACCATAAGAATGCACATAAGTACGGCTACCGGCCTCTTTACAGATATTTCATGTATTTTCATATTCACACCTCTTAGTTATTCGAAATCACTACTGTCGAACCGTCCTTCAGGAAATCCTGTCCTTTGACTACAATCTCATCGTTGACATTTATTCCGCTGATTATCTGTACTTCCTTGTCATTGGATACACCGGTGTCCACTTGTGTCTTGGATACCTTATCTTCATTAACTACAAATACATACTTACCGCCATCTTCCTCTACAATTGAAGTCAGCGGTACCATTATGCAATCTGCCGCTTTATCTTGTATAAGCTTTACTTCCGCAAACATTCCGCCTTTTATCTCACTTGGAGGATTATCTATCTGTATCTTTACAAGATAGGTCTGCTTCTTCAGATCGGCAGAAGGTGCAGCAGCAGTGATTGTTCCTGATAAGGCCTCTTGGGAAATTGAATTGATGAAGACCTTTACAATATCGCCTATCTGTACTTTGCCGATTACAGCCTCATTTACATCAACCTCTATGGTATAGGCTGAATTGTCTATAATCACATAAGAAGCTGCAGCACTGCTTACAAATTCCCCCACTTTTACATTTCTGGCTGCTACAATACCACTGATAGGAGACTTAATACTTGTATTCTCCAATGCATTCTTTGCAATATCATATGCTGCCTTGGACTGATCCAACTGAGCCTTTGCAGTGGCTATATTCTCCAATGCGCTTTTCTGCTCAGTACTGTCATAGTTTGTCTTTGCAGTAAGATACTGCTGTTCTGTAAGTCTTAGCTGCGATTCTGCCTGGTCATATTTGAACTTTGACTCCGCACCTGCTTCATAGAGAGCCTTTACTGATTCATAGCTTGTCTTTGCATTATCATATGCAACCTCGGCTGCCACCAAAGCAGATTTCAACTGTGCAATCTGCTGTTCATATGTACTTCCCGAAATCTTTTTCACGTTTATTTCTGAAAGCTCGACGGCTGCCGCTGTCTGATTAACCTGCAGCCGGGCATCTATATCGTCCAACTGATATAATACATCTCCCGCTTTCACTTCCTGACCGATCTCATAGTTGATTTTTACAACCTTGCCAGGCTGCTTGGGAGTAATGGTTATTTCCTGAACCGGTTTGATTCTTCCACTGTAGCTTATTAAGGATTCTATATCCCCCTGCACTGCTTTTGCTGTCTCAATGGTTACAGACTGCTCAACCATTATATTTGCAGCTTCCTCAGCTGCTTTTGTACTGCATCCTATGTTGAAAATCAAGCCGATAATTATCAACCCGATTATGATATGATTCCTTTTCATTCTAAATCCTCCAACCCTTTCAGTGTTAATTCTCAAAATATACTGTTCCTATGCATTAAGTAATTTTTCAATGATTCTCTCCATTATGCTGTTAAAAATAGTGATTTCTGTCTGGTCAATATCTTTAAAGCAGAAGTCAAAAATCTGCCTGCGTTTCATATCAATCTTTTCCAGTAACTCCTTTCCCTCCTCGCTCAGCTTTATTATCACCAGCCTTCTGTCAGTTTCACTCCTCTCCCTTATGACAAGGCCAAAATCACACAGTTTGTCGACAATGCTTGTCACAGCTCCCAGGGTAACTCCCAGGTAGTTGGCTATATCAGTCACCATGCACTCTCCATGTTCTCTGATAAATATCAGCATATATAAGTGTGTACTGGTAACAGAAGGGACTATATCTTCGGTAATCTGTGCAAAAAGTTTCTTCTGAAGCTCATATGCAATTTTGTCCATTTCTCTGATATCACAGCTTATCTTCATTTGTTCACCTTCTAAATCATTTAATATCTAAACTATTTAATAGTGTAATATATGAATAGTATTTATTCAAGTATATTTCCAAAATAATATAAGCCCTAAGCATGATTAATTAACGATGATAAGAGTATGCTGATGTTGATAAAAAATAAGAGAATGCGGCGATGCCGCATTCTCACTTAAAACCTGATGGAGAAAATCAATTCTATCATCATTTGATACAACTAAAGTCTAATCCTTGCTGCTATGGCATACTCTTTATTTTCAGATTCATCCTTGATAAAGTGCCATTGGCCGGGAATCCCCAGATCCTTGGCCAAACCTTCAAGAGTATACATCATAATACCTGCATCTATATAATTTTCTGCATTCTCCGGATTCAAAACCGCCAGATCGGCTTCTCCGTCCTTCAGTATCAGTCTGCATGGCTGAAGGTTCTTGTAGGAAGGAGCATTCCTCACATAGAAAAACAAGTCCGCCATACCTCTGCTTTCCAGTTCTTCATAGGTAGCCTGCCTGCCCCACTCATGGGTATATACAATCTCCCCGATGGAGTGTCTTGATATACTTGTTGAAGCAGCCTCACTAGCTGATGTCCCGTAGGGATCCTGTGCATATGCTGCAGCTGTGCTTGTCACTTTCATATGCGGGGTCTTTTGCTTTATGGCTTTCTCATCAGTTACTCCGAATGCCAACAGATAGTTGAGGCTCCCTGCTTTGCCTCCCAGCAGCTCTGACTTTATCTCATCCGGTACGCTTCTAACATTTATCCAGCAGCTGCCCAGATTCATGTCATACAGTTTCTTTACCAGTGACTGCATATAGTAAGCTCCGAAAAACTCAGCTTCATTCCCTTCTGCAGAAACAACAAGCGCAACATAGTGCGGACTTCTTATCATTATTCCGCTGTATCCGCCTAAACCTCTCAGTCGGTTGAAAATATACTCGCCGTTTTCCATCATGACTAATGAAAAGCCCTTCTCTTTCCCTATACCTTCGTTGATTTCTTTCACGTATTCCTTTATTTCTGCAGTCACTATTCCCTTTAACGGAGTCTCCTCATAGTCTCTTATAGACATGATACTCGCAGTGAATTCTCTGAAACTCATAATTCCCCCTCCTTACTTTACAACATTTGTTGATTCTTCCTGTTGTCCATTGATAAAATACAGCTTGTCAATAACCATTCCTATTTACCAACTTTTATCTTTAATATATTTATGCCATATTTTTGATGATTTTTCAAGTAGCAGGATCCGAATATTAAATTATTTACTGCATCATGGCCTGAATACTACAACCAGAAGCATTTTGAACTTATCACTAGCAAGCAGTGCATGAGGTATCCCTGATGGCATTACGATTGTTTCACCTTTTTTCACATGGTATGTACTATCACCGATTGTTATTTCTGCTTCACCGTCAAGAAGATAAACCATCGCATCTCCTCCCGATGAATGGGAGCTTATCTCTTCTCCCTTGTCAAAAGCAAACAAGGTCAGGCTTAAGTTCTTCCCTTGAGCCAAAGTCCTGCTGACTACCTGCCCTTCCTGATATGCTACTAAAGACTCCATTTCCAGCACCTTCGACAACTCTATGTTCTTAATTAATTGTTCCATACTGATCCTCCTTTTGTATTTTATCTGAAATCATATTTCCTTATATATAATATACAATTTTACCATTTCCAAATCTGTGATTTCCATCACATTTATATATGTTTTTTATCATAAGTCTTTCTTTTCAGTTCTTATAGCAGTGAAGATGATAACGGAACAAAGAATCATCTTTGTCCCTAAAATTAATGCTTTTCAAAAGTACTTTTAAATTCGATTTCATTTTCCAAAAATACTTTCAGAATTTCCGGATCGAAATGGGTGCCTCCGCTTTGTTTAATTATCTCAATACTTTCTTCATGAGAATAAGCTTCTTTATATACTCTGCTTGATCTCAACGCATCATATACATCTGCAAAAGCCATTATCCTTGCCGACAAAGGAATATCTTCCCCTGAAAGTCCTTCAGGGTATCCGGTGCCGTCCCACTTCTCATGGTGATAATGCGCAATCTTGATACCTATTTCAACGAATTTGTTATCAGGATATTTTCTCTTTACCTCCAACAAGGTTTCCGCTCCAATGGTTGTATGAGTCTTCATAATTTCAAATTCTTCCGCAGATAGTCTGCCGGGTTTCAGCAGAATGCTGTCCGGTATGCCCACCTTGCCAATATCATGCAAAGTACTGGCTCTGGATACATTATCAATATACTCATATTCCCATAATAAAAGTTTTTCACAGAAAGGATGTGTTTACCTATGACAGTAATAAACAGAAAATCTTCAGTATTGATAATGATCACCATCTGCCTTCTTGTACTTTTAAGCAGCGGTGGTATATATACCATGTATCTCACTTATACAATAAAGCCGGATGCAGAAATAATAAATAGATTAGGAGTCATAAGAGGTTCTGTCCAGCGTTTAGTGAAGCTGGAACTAAGCGAAGCCGAAAATGATGAATTGAAGGATTTTATTGATGTTGCCATTACAGACTTTAATGAAAATAAAATAGCAATTTTTGATCACAGGGAAGAAATTCAAAACTCGCTGAAAGACCTGTCCCTATCTTGGGAACAGTTAAAAGAAGCAAGAGTAATATATAGAAATAATCCAACTATTGAAAATCAACAGGTATTGATAATAAAGAGCGAGGACTTTTGGGAAAAATCAAACGATACTGTTTTTGTATCACAGTTAGTGACCGAGAGAAAACTAGAGAAATATCAGACCAGTTTCATATTTTTTCTAATGAATTTCGTTTTGGGAGTATTTATTGTTTATCTGATAAAAAAATACGTAAAGGATACATTGGAATCACAAGCTAATTTTGATGGACTTACTAAGGTATATAATAGACGATACTTTAACGAATATTTTGAAATCGAACTCCAGAAGTCAGAAAGGTATCAGAGGCGAATATCCTTCATCATATATGATATCGACCATTTTAAAAGAGTGAATGACACTTATGGTCATGATGTAGGTGATGGTGTCCTGAAAGAATTATGCCAACTTATACTGGCAAATATCAGAAAGTCTGATATGCTGTCAAGATTGGGAGGAGAAGAATTTGGCATATTGGCACCTGAGATTGGAGCTGAAGAGGCATTTCTTTTATCCGAGAAGCTGAGAAAGATTGTTGAGAAACATACCTTTATGCATGTAGGCAATATCACAATAAGTCTGGGAGTGACTCAATATATCCAGGGAGATGATACTGACTCATTATATAAAAGAGCTGATGTAGCCCTATATAAGTCAAAGAATAATGGCAGAAACAGAAGCGAAATTGAATAAATGCAGCGGGGACGGTTCTTTTTGCTTTATCCGTTTATTCGGAAGCAGAAGGAACCGCCCCTTTTGTTTGTCTTATTCCTCGCTGCTGTCAAGTGCTCTTATGGATGGTACACTGAACATCAAGACTGCAATAGCAATAATAGCTGCTCCTGATATGAAGAACCAGTTGTTCACACCTATCTGCTCAGCAACCAGCCCCGAAACCAACAAGCCCAGGGGCATAGCAAGGGACATAACACTTACCGATAATGAGAAAACACGTCCCAAATACTCCGGTTTGATCTTCTCCTGAAAAAGAGCAGTCTGAACTCCGTAAAAAGGAGCTGATATCCCCATAGCCGCACAGCAAAGGACAAATACCGGAAAGGCGTTTTCCGGCAGCAAGCCGGCTATTGACAAGCTGATGCCCATAAGAAGTATTGAAGCACATATGGTCAAGGTTCGTCTTTTAAAGCCGCCCCAAGCTCCCAATATGACTCCTCCTCCCAGCATGCCTGCTGCAAAAGCGATTTCGGCCACAGAAGCATACACCGGTGTCCCACCGAAGTATTGCATGCTCATAAGGGGATACAGAGCACTTATCGGCATATATACAAACATGTACAAAGCCCCTATCCAAAGCAAAGCGAACAGCCCTCTGTTCTCACGAATGACAGAGTAACCCTCTTTCATTTCCTGAATAAAATTACCTTTTACAGCACTTTCATTTGCTTCCGGCTCAGGAATATATACGACTGCAACAGCAATACAGGCTATTATCGCCCCCGCTATATCAATTGCGATTATTCTGTTCAGACTCCATATGGAGTACAGAAATGCTGCAGCGGCAGGGCTTATTATATATCCCACAGACTGTATAGCCTGAGTATACCCTACACATTTTGTAAGCTGATCAGTGGGTACCATAAGCGGAGTAGCAGCACTCAACGCAGGTGTATGAAATGCTGTACCAATACTTCGAAGGAACAATACCACCATAATCATCCATACTGGCAATTCATTATATAAAGCAATCAATGCCAGAATCCCCCCTGCTGAAGCTATAATCAAATCTGCACCGATCATCACAGCCTTCCTGTTCCAACGATCAACAAGAACGCCGATTGCGGGGCCGAAAACTGCCTGGGGCAGAAAACCCACCAGGGTTGCAATGGACAACACCATAGCAGATCCTGTTTTATCAGTAAGGTAAAAGATGATAGCCATCTGCAGAATTCCGCTTGTTATAAGGGAAACAGCCTGTCCTGCCCATATTGTGAAAAACTTGTGCTTCCAACTGGTTATTTTTTTTGTCATTAATAGATCCTCCATGCATTTTTATTGTCTGATTACTCTTAACTTTGCAATAAAAAATGCAGGTTCAAACCCAATATGGGCTCAAATCTGCATACTTACGGAAGGACACGCAAAACAATGGCATAGCAGCAAAAGGCTACACTCCGCCTGTATCCATGCACTAATTCGTAATGTAAGTACAACAAAAAGCCCACTATTGTGGATAGAAATACTGCTTTTTTATTGCGGTCTTACCAAATACGAATATAGTAGCGCATGTTGAAATGTCCTCCTTTTTATTAAATTCTCTTAAACAATACCACAACAGAGTATAAAAATCAATCAAGTTCGCGCTTCCAATGCTTATTCCATGCTACGCTGCTGTATTGATGACAAATCTATATTTAGTACAGTTTTCAATTCACTTTCTTGAATTATCTCGTCGTCCTCTTCTGTAACTACCATGATCCTTATTTCAACCTTGTATTTCCCTGATGTCAGTTTTTCTCCTTCTTTATTGGTCATATCCCAATCATCCTGCCATGTCAAAGCTTCACCCGGGTGTATGCTCTTATGCACAAGGGCCATTGTGAAGAATCTGTTATCGGAATACCTATATACCTCTTCACCTTGCTCATCAGTTATGGTTACCTCAAACTGCTGTCCTGAACTAAACATAAGCTCCTGTGCTTCAGTATAATGGCTCATTAATTCAAAATTCAGCACCACTTCACCATCTTTTATTTCGTAGCTGCCCTTAGTCTCAAATCTTCCTTTTGCTATTGCCTGAACCTCAGGCTTAAGCTCGTTCTCTACGGCATTATTAGTATTAAATGCTAAAGCAGCCAGCTCTCCGTAAGTAACCTCTGCTTTAGGATTAAATACACGTCCGCCGACACCTCTGGCGATATTTCTCATATATGCCACAGTCACACTATGGTTGTATTTTGCGTCTATCTGATCTGTATCAGAATAAATCAGCATTTTTATAACTGCAATATTATCCAAATCCTTGCCCGTCTTTTCCGCCCATATCCGGGCAAACTCGTGTACAACCGCTTCCCTTGCCAAAGAATCCGGTTCACCGCCATATTCCTTGTCTATCACCAGCTTGACCAGGTTTTGAAAATCCTGGACTGTGATTGTTCCATCAGGATTTTTATCCTTGAATATTGCTTCCGTATCATAGCGTTGGGATAATTGGTCAACATATGTCTCAGACCAATGTTGAAACTCAGCACTAATAGGAATTACCTCTTTATCATCTAATAATATTGACTGCCCCTTCATTTCATGGGCAAATGCGGGAATCGTCAAAGCTGTGCATAATACTCCTGCTATGATTGTATTTTTAAGCAAATTACTTCTCATAAGATCACATCCTCCATAAATATCATGTTCTATATTATTAGGCGGAAAAAGAAGTAATTTGTTCCATGTTTACGGCAAATTATTTTCAGATATCAATTCTTGCTCCTGAATTTCAACTACTACTGTCATATCTATTGACATTTGAAAATAACATATGTATTATTGTATTATTGATTTAATACAATAATACAGTTATGCTTTACCGAAAGGAGTGGTCATGTGTCTTGGGATCTAAAGTCAGACCGACCTATTTACACACAATTGATTGAGCAAATCGAGATAAAAATTTGCTCCGGGGAATTTCCACCGGGTTCAAAGCTTCCCTCAGTCAGAGAGCTTGCACAGGAAGCTGCAGTAAATCCAAACACCATGCAAAAGGCTCTTTCCATGCTGGAGGAAGATGGATTGCTTTATACCAACCGTACAAGCGGAAGATATATAACGGAGGATGTTACATTGATTCAACAGTCAAAAAACAAACTAGCCCAAGAACAAGTATTGGAGTTCCTTGAAAAAATGAAGAGTCTGGGCTTTAATACAACTGAGACCCTTTCTATAATCTCATTAATGCTGGAGGAGGCAAAATAATGAATCCTATTCTAATGTGCAATAACTTAAGCAAAAGCTTTGGTCACAAAAAAGCTTTGGATAATATAAACCTGAACATTGAGAGAGGTCGTATAGTAGGCTTACTTGGGCCTAACGGCAGCGGAAAGAGTACTTTTATAAAGCTTTGCAATGACCTACTTGTCCCTACAAAGGGCGAGCTTGAAATAGCCGGAAGCAAGCCGGGTGTAGAAACAAAGAAAATTGTTTCTTATTTGCCAGAGAGAACTTATTTAAATGATTGGATGAAGGTTTCTGATATAATCCAAATGTTTGGAGACTTTTATCAGGATTTCAATACAGAAAAGGCTTACGATATGATGAAGAGACTTAATATCAGTCCCAAGGAACGGCTAAAGACTCTCTCAAAGGGAACGAAGGAAAAAGTACAGCTTATTCTTGTAATGAGCCGTGAAGCACAGCTGTATCTTCTGGATGAGCCAATCGGCGGTGTAGATCCTGCCGCAAGAGACTATATCCTTGATACAATACTGAGCAACTACCATGAAAATGCAACTATAATAATTTCTACACATCTGATTTCAGATATAGAGAAGATACTTGACGAAATAATATTCCTAAAGGATGGGCAGGTAGTCCTCACAAAAATGGTAGATGAAATACGCAGTGAAAACGGTAAATCAGTTGATGCTTTATTTAGGGAGGTTTTCAAATGCTAGGTAAACTTTTTAAATATGAGATAAAAGCAACCGCTCGTCTTTTTCTGCCTCTTTATCTCACCATTATAATTGTTGCTGCAATAAATATGTTGTTTCTTAATACACCCGATGCAGGTGAAAAGTCTACATTCATAGGTAATATTGCAATGGGGGTCAGTATCGTTACTTATGTAACCTTAATAGTGGGAATGTTGTTGATGACACTTATTGTTCTTGTGCAGCGTTTTCATAAAAATCTTTTAGGTGATGAAGGCTATTTGATGTTTACGCTTCCGGTTCAACCATGGTGCCATATTCTTAGCAAGCTTTTTGTTTCAATGCTTTGGACTATTGTCAGCGGCATTGTAGCTTTCTGCTCCATATTACTTATTGCAGCAAAGGATATCTCCTGGCCCGATCTTTATAATGAGTTGTCATTTGCTTTCAGTCATATGGAACAGTATTTCGGTTCTCTAGGCTTCCTGGTGGGTATCGAGGCAATATTACTTGGTTTGTTTACCCTTTCTTCAACAATATTAACTATATATGCTGCCATTGCCTTGGGGCATCTCTTCAACAGGTATAAACTTCTGGCATCTTTTGGAATGTACATTGCACTTGACATTGTTTCTCAAATATTGATGTCGGTATTCGGTTTTGTTTTCTTCAATCAGTATACACTAAGACTGGGATATGAATTTATACCCAATGCCTCACATGTAAGCGGCTTCATGCTGATTTCTATAATTTACACCGGGCTTGTTACCGCAGTATACTTCATTTTGACAAATTATCTCTTAAAGAAAAAACTAAATCTTGAATAATGAGCAACACAATCAAAGATTGCTTTTGGGACCCGGGAAACTTGTTGTATTCACAATAAGGGAAAATCCTCTTAGGTTAAACTGAAGAGGATTTTCTTTGCACCATTTTTTTAATAATATGATGTCTAATAATCATTAGTGCCTTTCAGTAAAGAAATACTCCGTCTCAATAGCTGCCTGTCTGTTTTACCTGCATCGTATATTTATCTTTCAAGCTTTTTGCCTCATGCTTGATTTTTAACACTATATAAGTTAAAATTAACTATACTTTGAAAAGTTTATAGAATCTCGTATAATCTTGGAGATATGGTCCATAAGTTTCTACCAGGCTGCCGTAAATAGCCTGACTACGGGAATTGATTCAGATAGATACTGAAGTTTCAGTGATATTTTATCTGGATTCTTTCAGCCTGTAGATAGTTTCTGCAGTTTTTTTATTTTTTGATATTAACTAAGAAATGAGGGATGATATGAAGCTGCTAAAAGAAAAGATAATGAATGAGGGTAAAGTACTTGAAGGCAATATACTGAAGGTTGACAGCTTTTTGAACCATCAGATCGATATCGAGCTTTTAAATGAGGTTGGTAAGGAATTCAGCAAAAGGTTCCAGAATAAGAAGATAACAAAAATACTGACTATTGAAGCATCGGGTATAGCAGTTGCAGCCATTGCAGCACAATATTTCAATGTGCCTGTTGTATTTGCAAAAAAAACTGAGTCAAAAACCCTTGATAATGAGGTCTACGAAGGTAATGTATACTCGTACACCAAAGCCAAACATTATAAAATCAGAGTCTCAAACAAGTATATCAGCAAGGGGGATAATATCCTGATAGTCGATGATTTCCTGGCTAATGGACAGGCAATCCTTGGCTTAAAGGAGATTATTGATGCTGCAGGCGCAACTCTTGCAGGGGTTGGGATTGTCATAGAAAAAGGCTTCCAGATTGGCGGGAAATTATTGAGAGAAGCAGGTATAAACATTGAATCATTGGCTATTATTGATGCTCTGGAGAAAGATGCTATAGTCTTCAGAAATAATTAGCTGTATGTATTGTTCGTGAGATGGTAATAAAGCAGAAGGATTCTATCCTTCTGCTTTATTGTCTTATTTCATTTGAACAGACTTAACAGTAACCCATCCAATTTAATTTATGAATAATCCTTCTTTATCACGTACCGCAGAAAGTCCTGTAAGGACATGCTGAAGGCTCAGGCAGCGCTGAGTATTCATCCTGCTCAGGCAAATGAGCATAGGGCTTGGATAGAACAGAAATAAGCTTCTCCATCACACTATAGTCACCTTTCTTCACCGCTGCTTCCAACGCCTCCTCCACTCTGTGATTACGTGGTATTATTGCAGGGTTGGAGCTCCTCATCAATTGATAGGACGAATCCCTTGGCTCCGGCTGTCTGGCAAGCCTGGCCTGCCACAGCTCATGCCATTCTTTGAATTCAGCTTCACCGGACATGCCTGTATCCGAAAGCTTGCCAAAGGTCAATGCACGGAAGGTATTTGTATAGTCTGCGCCATTACTCTTCATAACACTGAGAAGTTCTTCAAACAATTCTTCATCTTCCGCTTCTTCATTGAATATCCCCAGCTTTGCTCTCATACCATTAAGCCATTTAGTGTGATATAGTTCAAAAAAGTCTGAAACAGCATCTTGGGCAAGCCTTACAGCCTCTTCCATATCCTCATGAAGCAGCGGCAAAAGGGTCTCTGCAAACCTTGCCAAATTCCACGCCGCAATCTTGGGCTGGTTGCCGTAGGCATATCGTCCGTGTATGTCTATGGAGCTGAATACCGTTGCCGGATCATACGCATCCATAAAGGCACATGGTCCATAGTCTATGGTCTCTCCGCTGATAGTCATATTGTCTGTATTCATAACTCCATGTATAAAGCCTGTCAGCTGCCATTTTGCTATCAAAGCGGCCTGTCCTCTGATCACTTCCTTTAGAAGAAAAAGGTAGCGATTGTCAGCAGCTTCATAGCCTGGGAAATGCCTCTCTAATGCATAGTCTGCAAGAGTGCGCAATTCATCAAGGGTACCCCTGCCTGATACAAATTGGAAGGTACCAACACGCAGATGACTGGAGGCAATGCGGGTTAAGACAGCACCAGGCTGCTCAGTCTCACGCATAACCGGTTCTCCGGTTGTAACCACTGCCAGACTGCGAGTGGTAGCAATTCCAAGTCCATGCATTGCTTCACTGATGATGTATTCACGCAGCATAGGTCCAAGGGTTGCCCGTCCGTCTCCTCCCCTTGAGTATGGCGTTCTGCCCGAACCTTTAAGTTGTATATCGAATCGTTCACCTTTTGGAGTAATCTGCTCTCCCAGAAGTATAGCCCGGCCATCCCCAAGCATTGTAAAATGGCCAAATTGATGCCCTGCATAGGCTTGGGCAAGAGGAGAAGCTCCCTCAGGAACATCATTTCCGGCAAACACCTCGACTTCTTCATTGCTTTGCAGCTGTTGTGAATCCAACCCCAGTGACTCTGCCAAGGCTTCATTGAAAATTATGAGCTTTGGTGATCTTACAGGGGTTGGTTTCAGACTGCTGAAGAATAACCCAGGAAGCCTGGAATAACTGTTGTCAAAGTTCCATCCTGCTCTGATATTATTTTTTGCATTAGTCATAACACGTCATATCCTTTTTTATATTTTTATTTCTTAGTTTCTCCTTAATAGCGTATCTAAATAATCTAAAGTTCAATCTGGTTGTTTTTGTCTTCAAAAATCTGAAACTCAATCAGCTTATATCCAAGGGCATGTTTTCTGAGAAATCCTATTCTACACTATTAAACTCTATAATGCTTCTGGGATTATTGATGGTTTACAAATCAGATAATTGAATTATAATAGAATTAAGTAAAATCAATTAATAACACTTATGGAGGAAATACATATGGGAGAACAAAAGACACTTGAGAATCTAATGGAGGCATTTGCAGGAGAGGCTCAGGCCAACAGGAAATATCTTGCATATTCAAAGAAGGCAGAGGCTGAGGGAAAACTCAATGCCGCAAAGCTCTTCAGAGCGGCTTCTGATGCTGAGACCCTTCATGCTCTCAAGCATTTTGACGTTGCTGGCAAGACCAGATCAACTGCCGATAACTTGAAGGATGCAGTTTTAGGCGAGACCCACGAATACCGTGACATGTATCCTGATTTTGTGAAAACTGCCGAAAAAGAAGGCAACAATGCAGCAGTCAAGACTTTCACTTTCGCAATGAAAGCCGAGGAAGTACATGCCAGACTATATCAAGAGGCTCTGGAGAACCTCGACCAAACAGAAGAAGTATTCTACTATCTCTGCCCTGTTTGCGGCAACATCGAGAAGTTTGTTCCCGATAAATGCAGTATCTGCGGTGTACCGGGATCTAAGTTCATAAAATATTAATCCTTATTATACATATGGACCCATCTAAGATTATTGGGTTTGACATAAGAGTATGCCTTCGAATGGTATACTCTTTTGTCTTATCTATTACAATTCATATTCTCTTCACTACTTTTTTGTATAATATCGCAGACACTAATAAAACATACACAGTCCCTATCCCCAGATAAGCCCATACACTCATTGCCGGATTGAACCTGTCATAATAGGAGGATATTGCCATTGCGGGCCAGAAAGCAGGTGCAAGTCCGCAAATGTAGTTAAAAGGCTCTGGAATATAAAGTCCTACTACCGGTATTACAAGCATGAATCCTGTTCCTTTCATGGCTGCAAAGCCTTCAACCTTGTTGCTTGCCAAGGAGTTGACCAGCAGCATTCCAAAAATCACACCCAGAGATGCAACAAAATTTATAAACAAAGATGCAGTAAACGGAATATAGTATAGATCAATGAGCCAGGTTACCAGCATCCCGCTTATTGTTGACATGGCAATGAACAAAACACCTTTGGAGACTATATAGTAGGACATCTTAACAGGAAGGACCCTTATTGCACTCAAGGTGTTGTCCTCTCTTTCATCAATAAGCATCAATCCAATTATATCTCCAAAAAGCACAGGATTCATTATGACAAAAAATATCATCAGTACATGATAGTGATCCGCCAAATCAAAGGATTCTGTCAATATTGCCTGTTGAAAGACCGGTACCAGATATCTGCCTATTATAGTCAAAATAAATGGATATATCAGCATTATTACTAGTATGCTGTCTCTACCGATCCGCTTGAATTGTGAAGCAAGAAGCACTTTAGCCTTACCCATCAATATCAGCCTCCCTTCCGATAACCTTCCTGTTAAACAGCTTTATCGCTGATCTGTATAAAGTATAATTCATTATAAGTATATAAAAGATACCGGGGATAACAGCTCCGATGCTTGCATTCCCTAGCATTGCATCAATCAGCCTCATCATCCAATAGGTAGGCCATAAGAATACAATATAGTTCAGGAAACTCAGAACCTCCGCTTCCGCATAAACAAGCAATGGTATGAATAGAAAGCCAAACAATATGCCCATGGGCATCATCATATCCGTAAAAGACTTATAAAAAGTTGATATATTAAGTCCCAGCAGTATAAAAAAGCTGCTTGTCAATATCCCCGCTAAAAAGACAAAGAAATAGTTGACCGTCATACCCTTAATAAGGCTTACTCCAATAACCAGTCCTGAAGCGATCAGACATATAAGAACACACAAACTTATCAGCTTGGATATTATATACTCAGACACCTTAATTGGACTTGTTACTATTGCCTCCAAAGTCCCCTGCCCCTTATCAAAGAATACCATAGCCGAAATAAACAGGAACCCCGTAACAGCAAAGTCAGTGATAAAGGCTACAGGTATTACATAATCCATGGTATATGCGGGCAGTAATGACACTATACCTAGCCATACAGCCGTCATAACTATGGCAGCCATCAATAACCCATACTTAACCTGTAATGCAAAATCCCATTTTAAAAGTTTTGAAAGCCTCATCAGTCAAGACTCCTTCCTGTGACTTTTATAAAGACATCCTCCAGTGTAGTTTCCATTGAATGAATTGTACGAGTCTCATAATCCTTGATTATGCTCAGGAATTCAGGATCGGTACCATAGGATTTTAAGTCGAAGGAAGATGACTTGACCTCCCCATTCACAAGATACTCCAACTCCACTACCTTTTTACCGTATTTCAGTTTAAGAGACTTTGGTGTATCCATTTCAGCAATCTCGCCGTCTACTATAAAAGCAACCCTGTCGCATAAGGAATCCGCAACCTGCATGGAATGGGTGGTTATAAATATGGTTTTTCCCCTTTCCTTCAGATCAAGTATAATATCCTTTATCACCTTCGAATTAACGGGATCCAGTCCGCTTGTAGGCTCATCAAGAAATATCAGCTTTGCATCATTCAGAAGTGCTCTGACAAAGTTGAGCCTCATCTTCATTCCCTTAGAGAAATTCTCCACCAAATCACCTTTATGCTCATACAAGCCAACTGATTTCAAAAGGCTGCTGATATCTGCACTCTGGTTTTTATAAAAGGATTTGAAAAACTCCAGATTCTCTTTGGCTGTAAGCTTTGAAAAATGATTTGGGAGCTCGAAGCCTATTCCCAGTTCCTCATAATAATCAGATCCAAAGGATGAAAGGTCTCTTCCAAAAACCCTCACATCTCCTGAATAACCGTCTAATAGCTTGATCAGAATTTTTTGAGTAGTGGATTTTCCTGCTCCAGAAGGCCCCAAAAAACCAAATATCTCACCTTTTTTAATATCAAAGCTGATTCCCTTTACTGCATGCTTGCCGGATTTTTTATATGTGAAATTAAGATTCTTAACCTGAATCATCTATGAACCCTCCTTGTTCTATTATTATTCACCTGTCATCACCCATGCCGCCATATTATCTACTTCCTATCCTTAGGAGCGGCCAGGCCTTTTTCCAATATCAGCAGCAACTCATCAACCCTTTTGAAAAACTCCTCCTGCCGACTAAATATCTGTTCATATTCCATAGAGGTCATCAGCATATCCATTAGGATATTATTGAAATGATATATTATCCGAGCTCCCATTTCAGTGTTTATTTCTTCCGCTACCTCTCCATTTTTCTTTGCTTTTTCAATCATATCGCTAAAAAATGAATTGCTCTTATTCTGATTCTCTTTCAATATCTCTTCCCTTATCTCAGTATGCTGCTCTTTTATTAGATTGCTAGCGATACTTGCCATTAAAGGATTTTCAATTGCAAATTCAAGTCCTCTTTTGTATAGCATTCTGATACTTTCAATAAACCCCATCTTATCCTGCTGCCCCCAGCAGTCTTTTAGGTACTCAATTTTCTTCTTCCCAATGAGCTCCAACATATATTTGTACAAATCCTTTTTATCTTGAAAGTACTGATACATGCTGCCTTTTGCCACACCCGATCTCTCGGCTATTTTGGTTATGCTTGCATTTAAATATGAGTTTTGGGCAAATTCTTCCATTGCGATTTGAATAATTGTATCTCTCTTACTCTCAGGCAGATTGAAAAATGTTTGTTTTGGCAACTTGATTACCTCCTGTGGACTTCTTCCTTTAGTATAACCGCCATGTGACTGCCTAGTCACTTTATGAATATATTATATGACTGGGTAGTCATATTGTCAATATATGAATTTATTACAAAAGAAAAAGGCCGGATTCATCCGACCTTTTTATCTTTATAGATATTTACTGCTGCAATATTGCCACTGACCTTACAGGCGCTCCATCGGAATTGTTGAATTTCAATGGAAGTGCACAGAAGGTAAAAAGCTCACTGCCGATTTGTTCCAGGCAAGTCAGGTTTTCTATAACAACTATATCAGCTTTAGCGAAAAGCCTTCGATGTATCGTCAGGTTACTGTCGGAAATAGGATCAATACCTATAGTATCCAAACCTACACCTTTTTTCCCGCTGTTTATCAAATAATCAGCAACTTCTTCTGTGATGCAAGGATATTCTCCGAAGTAAGTGTCCATTCCCCAGTATTTGTCCCAACCGGTTCTGAACAGTATGAACTCTGCTGCATCTGCCTTTTCCTTCGCCTGCTCAATATACCTCATGGTAATTCTCTCGCCCTCTTGCAGATCACTGCAATCTATGACCAGCCCTTTCCCTACAAAATGCTCTGCAGGAAACGAATCCAAGGTAGGCCGACCTGCAAACAGGTGGGCCGGTGAGTCCATGTGTGTCCCTGTATGTGAGAACATGGTAAGTAAGGTTTCCTTAAAGCCGTGTTTCTCGTATGTATTGGCAATTTCCAGCCTTGGTCTCTCTGTACCGGGATAAACGGGCATATCTTCTGAAATTTTGTGAGTCAAATCTATCATTCTCATGAAATATTATCTCCCTCTTCACGGTGCCAGTCACAACAGTTATGCAGTAATTCTTGATCCTCTATAAAATACCTGCTTAACTATCATTCCTGCACTTTACTCTTCTCTATTTCTGTGAACCTAGAGTACCTATAAGGGACTCCAGATACTCATCTGATTGATAATAAGCAAGCATTTTTTTTGCATCTTCCAGTCTGGTATCATAGTGATACTCTTTTATTACGGATGCATTGACCGGATTTTCAATAAAGGTCTCCAGATTATCTATTATCCGGCTTATGAGTCTGATGTCAATTTGCTGTTTGTTCTTCAGCCGCTCAGCATACCAGTCACTTGCGAGAATTGTATCCTTTTTGAAAAGATCACGTACAGCATTGGATTTGAGGTCATGCCCTTCATAATCACCATAGGCCATTATACATAAAAGTGCTTTTATTGGCGGAATAGCTTCTTCTATGCTGCCGTCTTGAAAATAGTTCAATGCTGCTTTTCTGTGTCCCTCTGCTATGTTGAGCACACCGTCGACAAAGTCTTCCATGCTCTGCTTTTCAGGCCTAAGGATCTCTTCGTTGAAAACACTTTGAGGTTCGTCGAAAATCTTCCCAAGATACTTGTAGCAAAACACATCGGTCATGCGGTAGCCCAGACGGCTGGCTGGAACATGCACACCCTCATATTCAAAGTCTTCAAGCTTTTCAAATGCTCCTTCCTGAATCAATCTGACCGGATTGCGTTCTTCTTCTTTGAGTCTTGCCCATATTTCCGGCACCAAAACTGAGATGTCGTGGTCAACTCTTATATTCGGACCTATGTGACCTGCAGGGGTGGAGAAAGCTGCATAATCCCCCAGTACATATGATAAAAGTGCATTATTCAGGTCGTATATCGGCAGGAGCATATTGAAGGGTGCTTTTGTAAGGGCACCTTCGGAGCCTGCTCCGGTTGTTGACGGCGATTTACCGGTCAGACTGCTGATATAATCCATGAAAAGCTCCGGCAGTTCTTGATAGTGAATAGGGTTATAAACGCTAAGGGGCAGGATCTTCTTACCATTCTCCTTCCCCGGAGGATTGTTTCTTCTGCCGGTCAATATTGCATTCACCGGTGTAAGTATAGGCTGATCCAGGGGAATTTTCCTCGAAAAGCGCGTGCCAACCTCAGAAAGATATATCTTAAGCGGATCCATAAAGTCCGATCTATGTTCCAAATATCTTGGATTTTTGCTTGGTTTGCCATTTACTATCCTAGGCTCGGAAGATACCACACAATATTCATTATCTCCCTTTAAAAACTCCTCAATATGCTCTTTGACCGGCTCTGTATAGGCAATATACTCCATGACATCGTTCTTAATATTTTCCACATCACCTTTTGTAAGAGGCTGGTAATTTGTAGCGAATAGATTATTACTGGACAGATCTTTTTCCGCCTGTTTGTCATACCCTTTGTTAATCGCCTCATCCGGTCGTTGAAAGAAACGGTATTCACAGTTAGTTGTAAATTTTAGGCTTCCGTTTTTGTACTCAGGATTTATGTATGGCAGCTGTTTAGCAGGTACAAGGACAGATGCAGTAATATCATCTTCCATTTGTATCTTCTCACTGGGCATAAAGTCCATACGCAGCTTAAATATCCTCCAGGCTTGTTCATCTCTAAAGCCTACACGCAAATAGCTGGGTCTGATTTTTCGATTGTTGAATTTTAGTTCATTTCCCGGTTTCCCGTTTATTAAGTCTACGCTGAAATGCTTTCGCCAATCATCTCCCCATGACTGCTGGTAAAACCTTTTGACCATGAAGACCAACGCCTTTACATGGTTGGGAATTGCTTCTATGTATGCGTTAAACTCATCGGTATATGCCGCTGAAGGTGTCAGGAGCTTGATTACAGAGCCAAGTGTACGGTCTATTGACAGTATGGGTCTTGAAGGTCTGGTTCTGTCAGGATAATCCTTCCAGCGCTTTCTATAATCATAGTTAAGAATTCGCTCAACATGGTCCAGGTCTTCAGCCAAGTCATTCACATAATATGTACCATAGATGATGGAATTGTTAATAGATTTAGAAATCTCCGATTTGCCCCCACCCGACACAGTACAAGGCTTATGGCAGAAAGTCCCCTCTGCTTCAGTACCTATAAGCTTCCAAATTGGTGCTTCCGGATGTTTCTCCATGTGAATCCTCTCACCATTTGGAAGTATGTAATAGTAGTCCGGAAGTAATTTTAACATCCGGGTTTTATCTTTATACAACCATTTGATTTCAGTCTTGTATAAATCAATCTTAATATTCTCAGGCAGATAAATGATTTTATTATTGTGTTTATCAATGCCGTAGTGTTCCTCCTGAAGGTCCATCATACTTCCATAATTCTCTATTACTTCATCAAAGGAATAGTTTGAAAGCCTGTTATCTTCTTCAGCATTATAGTTTATCCCGAGGTTTTTCTGAGGATATACAATAGTACCTCCTGCGTGTTCTTCCTCTGCATTGCCAAGAAGGTTTGCCGCAAAGCTGATCTGGGTTTTTATCTCCTTCTTTGAGTAGCCGAAGTAATTGTCTGCTATTATAGTTACTGCCACTCCGCTTTTGTCTCTGCATGTAAGTTTGAAGGCATTTCCACCGTTATATAGCTCACTTTCATCCTGATAGCACATGCCATCCCGTCGCTGTCTTTCTGAAGCATCATTATAATGAGGAAGACCCAAGTCAACTTTTTTCATTGAAGTCAAATGGGGTGCAAGCAAAATATAGCCTGTGTGCCCGGACCAATTATCAACATCCAGACCTGAGTCATTACTATGAAAGCTGGGATCTCCCATGTTTCCGAATATGGATTCGACAAAGTCCAGGTTTGAGACCAAGCTACCCGGTGCCACAAACAGTATTTCCATTGTTTTCTCTTTAAGAACTCCCGATACTTTGGGAGAAACAATGGGTTTAGTCATTAAAGAGACAAAAGTCTTCGCCGGTTGTGTCTGATTGGCAGTAAAGGGGAGTATCATCAGCTCCTCATGTGGATTGACAGCTGCTTGGTATAGCTTTACAAACACTTCTTTCGGTACCGCCTTTTTGTCGTATGGAATAGCCATTCCCCCTTCGACAATATGAAAGGATCCTTCCGTTGTTCGCCTGTCATGTTTAGGGTTATGGAGCACTCCTTGTTTGATACGGTAGCTGCTGACGTACTCATTGCTGAAGCTGTTTCCATAAAGAGGAAGTGACATTTCTCTAGCCAATCCATAATGGTCCAATGTAAGGGAGTCATCTATTACTTTCGGAGGGATTGGACTATCAGAAAAATACTTGCTGAAGAAATGATTTATACGCCTATAAATGCCGACTTCGTTTACATCAACAATTCTTGTCTTCTCTTTATAATCCTTGATTATATCTTCAAACAAATCAATAAAATAAGTACTTTCCAAAATAGCAGCATCCCTTGGCCGGTCAATAGGCAAACCTTGTGCTGCCAGCTTAAAATTAATGTAATGTATCCTGTCTTCGCGGGTAGTAATAGGATCAATATTTCCAAAATCAATACCAAGTTTTTTTCTATTTTGCATTATTACCTCCTAAGATATTTAATAGTTTGAAGTATTTCACTCCCTATCGGGATATTCTTGGATATCTTTTAATAATTATACTTTATTCTATTTAATGCATCACACTCTATAGTATAATCTTGCATTTACGTTAAAGCTATTATACCATCAGCGGTAGCATGTTTCCATAGTTTACCTCTATATTTTCAATTAATAAAAGGGCTTCAAAATGTCAGAACCCTTGAAATCAGTCCCTTCCCTATCTTCCAGCATTATTACCGGCATATGATTAATGTATTCCTATCTATATCTTCTAATGGCATAATTATGCAGCTTTTATCAATAGGATAGATAATTATTACAAAAAATCCTCTGCCGGATATATCCAACAGAGGACTAAATATATGCATTTACTTATGATAAAGTTTCTTTGACTGGTACTGCGGCTCACATGTTAAATTGATACCCAGCTTTTGAAACACATTTTCGTCAACCTTGGATAAAATAACTGTGGAATGAGCCTCACATCCTCTCAGTTTGGAGAGCTGCTTTACCGCCAAAGCTGCTGTAGGATTTGTTGTGGCGCATATAGACAACGCTATCAATATCTCATCCGTATGCAACCGCGGGTTGCTATTACCCATATGCTTCAGCTTCAATGCCTGAATTGGTTCAATTACAATTGGCGATATAAGGTGCATATCATGGTTGATGCCCCCTAATTCCTTTAATGCATTCAGCAATAATGCCGCTGAAGCTCCCAATAACGAGGTGGTCTTTCCTGTTACAATTCTTCCGTCATTTAGCTGTATGGCTACAGCAGGACCTTCAGTAACTCGGGACCGTTCCAATGCTGCATCAACCACAGGGCGGCACTTGGGTGATATACCCAGTTTACTCATCAAAAGCTCCAGCTTATATACCTCAGATTTTTCAGCCAGGCCTTGCCTTTGGGCACATCTGGTATTATAGTACCTGCGAATGACCTCTTGTTCTGATGCTTTGCACACAGCCTCTTCGTCTGTTATACAAAATCCTGCCATGTTTACACCCATATCTGTCGGACTCTGGTAAGGTGACTTACCTGCAATCCTGTCCAATATTGTGTTTAACACAGGAAAAATCTCAATATCTCTATTGTAGTTTACAGCTGTAGTGCCATAAGCATCCAAATGGAACGGGTCAATCATATTCACATCATTCAGATCAGTAGTAGCTGCTTCATATGCGATGTTAACAGGATGATTCAAAGGCAGATTCCATATCGGAAAGGTTTCAAACTTCGCATAGCCTGCTTTTATTCCGCGCTCATACTCATGATAAAGCTGCGACAGACAGGTAGCCATTTTCCCGCTGCCCGGCCCCGGAGCAGTTACTACGACAAGTGATCGGGTAGTCTCTATGTAATCGTTCTTGCCATAACCTTCTTCACTTACTATAAGTGGTATATCAGCAGGATAGTCAGGTATCGGGTAATGCCTGTATACCTTTATACCCAGATTATCAAGTCGTTTTTGAAACGAATCCGTCGAGAAATTGGGTCGATATCGTGTAATTACAACACTGCCTACATACAAACCTATTTCTCTGAATGCATCAATCAAGCGCATTATATCCTGATCATATGTAATCCCAAGATCACCACGGCGCTTGCTTCTTTCAATATCATCAGCTGAGATTGCAATTACAATCTCGACTTTATCCTTGAGCTGCAATAGCATCTTTACTTTACTGTCCGGCTTAAAGCCCGGAAGTACACGGGAAGCATGATAATCATCAAAGAGTTTTCCGCCAAACTCCAGATACAGCTTACCGCCGAAAAAATCTAT
The DNA here is from genome assembly GCA_041690515.1 of Clostridiaceae bacterium. Lineage (GTDB taxonomy): Bacteria > Bacillota > Clostridia > Lutisporales > Lutisporaceae > BRH-c25. Next base: position 42,697 of record JAWLHF010000011.1, read on the forward strand.
CCGCTCCAGTATTTTTTCCGACTGCATTTGAAGGTATTTCTCATTGCTAAATCCTATTTTGTTCATAATTATTCTCCCATACTATTCTTATTTCAGACATACAATCTACAAGTTACTATATTTGCTGATGTTCTCCGATATCTATTCCAATTATCAAAATAAAATAAATCTCTCCTATATAATAATACATTGAAAATATGTCGAAATTCAACTATTAGTCTTCTTATTTTCGTAAAAATAAGACATTTTGTCATCATATCTATTCTAACTGCTCTTCAAAAACATATCCCTGTTTATTATCAATTTTCGAAGCAATCTCTCTGGGATGTATGCAAAATGAGGTCGTCCACCATGCATCTTGTCCTAAATTTGTATTGCAATTGTCCAGCAAACGTGTTAATATTACACAAGCAGAGTAATTAAATATCTTTAAAGCAGTCCCGTGAGGCTGGCAAGATAGAAAATAAGAGCTTATCATAACTACAGGTCAATTATGACTTCTTGCCGGCGCAAGAAGTCTTTTTTATTGTATTTAGTTAATTCTGTTTCAAACACCTTTAAATTAGCCCAGTGAGGCTGAAAAGGGGAAAAGAGCAGACTTTTCTCCTCAATTTTTAAAAATTAAGGAGGCTTTTTTATGTCACAAAATGTTTTAACCAAATCCGGGGCCAAAACCTCAGAGAACACAAATTGGATGACTTTATCAAAGAAAGTGATCCTTGCACTTCAACATCTAATTGCAATGTTTGGCGCAACTGTATTGGTACCTATCCTTACGGGATTAAATCCTTCAGTAGCATTGGTTTCGGCAGGATTGGGCACTCTTGTGTTTCACACAGTAACAAAGAAGCAGGTTCCTGTTTTCTTGGGTTCTTCCTTCGCTTTCATTGGTGGAATAATAGCCGTTAAAGAAGCACATAATGGTGATCTGGCTTATGCTCAAGGCGGTATCGTAGTTGCAGGTCTTATTTATGTATTAATGTCTTTTGTAATCAAAAAAATAGGAATGGATTTTATCAGAAGATATCTCCCCTCTCATGTAATAGGCGCAATGATAATTGTAATAGGTCTGAACCTTGTTCCGGTAGCATTTGATATGGCAGGCGGAAATTTCGTACTTGCAGCAATAACTCTTGGTACAGCACTTATAATAAACTTCTTTGGCAAAGGCTTCTTCAAGCAGCTTTCAATACTGACTGCAGTAGTAGTAGGTTATATAGCAGCACAGGTCATCGGTCAGGTAGATCCATCCTCCTATATAAATGCACCGCTCCTTGCTATTCCGGCATTCACACTCCCAAAGTTCAGTGCACCTGCCATAGCAGTGCTTGCTCCGGTAGTCCTGGCAGTATTTATGGAGCACGTTGGTGATATAACAACAAACGGACAAGTTGTTGGTAAGGATTTTATAGAAAATCCTGGTCTGAACAGAACTCTTCTGGGTGATGGACTTGCTACACTGTTAGCCGGTTTTATTGGAGGTCCTGCCAATACAACCTATGGTGAAAACACAGGAGTTCTTGCCATAACGAGGAACTATGATCCATCAGTACTGAGATTGGCCGCAGTATTTGCCGTCATTCTTGGATTTGTAGCCAAAATCGGCGGTTTCCTGGGAACCATACCTACTCCTGTTATGGGTGGCATAAGCATAATGCTGTTCTCAATGATTGCTCTTGTAGGAGTGCAAACCATAAGGAATAACAAAGTACAATTCAATTGGGCAAATACTGTCGTGATGATTGTAGTATTGGTATTGGGATTGTGGGGCTCCTACTTCCAGAATATGACCGGTATCAATATCGGGATAAAGATAAGTGAAACTGTTTCAATTACGGGCCTGAGCTTAGCAGCCATTGCAGGTGTAGCACTAAATGCAGTTCTTGATATTATGGTATCTAATTCTAAGAAAGCTTAATCAAGTTTAAATAAATAAGGACCCTGTCCGGCAGCACAGTAAGATATCGCTGTTGGGCAGGGTCCTTATTTCACATTCCAGTATTATATGTCTTAGGGATTTCAAGCTTTTTTAAGGGCAAGGTACCTGTCCCCTTATCCCTATATCTCACTATTAGCCCATTCATCCAGCTTCTTCATAGTCTCATCATAAGTCTTGTAACTGATTTCGGGCAACTTGCCTCCAAAGAGTTTTTCTGCTTCTTTAAAGCCTTGGGCGATAGCATCCTTTAGTTCAGCAACCTTGGTTTTATCATTTCCGGATATCGCTTTTGCAAAGGCAACCAGCCTGTCGCTGACTGCTTTTACACCCCACTCGCCATCCTCAGAAATGGCTTCAGCAGCTTTAGCTCTTGTTTCATCATCCACAATAAGTACTTCTTTGCCTGACAGCAAATCCTCCAGCTTTTTCCCCTGCTTGCTGATTAGCTTCTCCACCAGCTCCCTCAGACCATAATAGGATCTTTCTGCTTCCTCAATAAGCCTGTTGACCTCATTGTAGTCTATATTATTAGCTTTTGGCTTACTATAAGTTGCACTGCTTTTCGTATGCCTTTTACTCAACTCCAGAACGGCGGCTTCGCTGTCTTTTTCTTTTACGGCATCTGCTTTTTTGATGCTCTGTTTCTCTTTCGGTTCATAGCTCTGAACAACCGATGTGCTTCCTTTCACATTGTTTATCATAGTATTCCCTCCTTGGTAAATAATTGTATCCTTACACTATATATATCGGTTAATTATAGAATTAAATAAGTGCTATTAGGATAACTTCATCCCTATTCCGCTGGTTGAAAAGACAAAGACATCCTTTCCCCGTAAATTCAGTTTTTCAACCAATCTATACAGCTTCGGCGACAGGCTTTCCCTGTATACTCCGGATCCGAACCCGATAAAATTATAATTTTCTATGTTAATATCTCTGATATCCCTTATATTTATTAACTCCGAATTGATTTTCTCAGCAAATACACGCGCAATTTTTTCAGTATTTTTCTTGTATTCGGAACAATATATAATCAATGATCTCATAAATATCTCACCTCACAAACAATGTTATCATATAAAAATACACCACACAATTTATAAATGTGTGGTGTATAATTCACCCTTGACTAATTTATAAGTTTTGTCAATCCAGCTCCTTAAAAGGATAATGATTGTCAACAATGACTACTCCGCAATCAGCTTGTCCTTTTTGAGTATGTGTTCTACCAGCCACGTACTTAAAAAGTCTACCAGTTCCAAAAGTGACTCCTTCTGATTCTCATCTATACTCTCAGAATCAAACTCATTGATCTTTTCTATAAAATCCTCATGAGCGACCTTCTGAGAGAGGATTCTTTTGTAACCAATACTATCCATATACTCTTCTTCATGATTGAAATGATACCTGGTGTAATCCTTCAGATCATTAACCACCTTCATTATGTAGTCATACTTATCCGGCAGGAACTGGTTGGTCAACAGTTCATAGCACTCATCCGCTATGGCAAAAAGTTTTGTGTGCTCATCATCAATGAATTTGATTCCTGTATAGTATTCCGGCTTCATTTCATACATAGTAATCTCTCCTTTACTTTTGATTTAAATTGTTCCAAACGCAATATGGTATTACTAGTATTGTAAGTCTTGGCAGCAAGGATTACAACCCTATAAGTTGAAGTTAACAATTAAGTGTAAAAAAGCTCCTTATTGGAGTTCTATTACGCTAATATCAATTATTTATCCAAATGGATATTCGACAATCCGATTTCACTGCCGCTGCTTAAGCTTGTATAAATCCATATTTCTTTTACATCTCCAATATTGAACTTGAAATTGGAACGTTCACCTTTCTGCAGTGCACTTCCTATTTCAATATCTGTATTCATACCCTGCCCGTCACCGTACCTCCTGTAAAGTGCGAATTCCCCAAGGCCGGCGGCACCCATTTCTTCTATCCATGCATCGAAGGATAGATTTTTGTATTTCAAATCCTCGTTATTAATTACAACATATATTTCTCCCTGAGGAGCGAACTCTCCTTCTCCAAATGATACAATCAATGCCTTGGAGTCCGTGTCTACACCAAACTTGTAATTATCAACCATATCAAAACTGCCGTAAGAAGCTGCTATATAGTAAAGCGCCTCTGACTCTTCCTGTTCAAAAAGATTTATGTTTTCAGCCGGTGTTTTTTCTTCCTCATCCACATAGCTGATAGAAGTATCAATACCTACTGTATTTGTTTTCCCATCCCATGTTACACCTATATCAAAGGCTCTTGCCAGGTCCCTGAGCTTAAAATAATTATTGCTATTTATTGTATAAGCTCTTAGATTGATAACCCGTCCGTCCTTATAGACCGTTGATCTGTTGAGTTCTGCCTGTTTGGTCTTTCCGTCTCCCTTCACAATTTCTCCGCCCACTTCTGTATATGCTTTATCTGAAATCAGATTTATGGCTTTCCTTTCCTGATCCCAAGTCACTTCGAATTTTTTCTGGCTGTCTGTAACTAAGAAAGCAATATCTCTTAATTTGAAATAATTGTTCGAGTCTATTGTGTACGCTTCAAGCTCAACGGCTTTACCATTCACAAGTATTGCAGAAGCTGTTGGTTCAGCAATTATTGTCTCTTTGTACTGTGAATCTTCCGCAATGACCGTTGTAACAGATACCAGCATCATTGAAACAACCATAATGGCGAATATAGTGTTTCTTAAATTTTTCATTTTCGATTCCCCCATATTCTCAATTTTTACTGCTTATGTGATTTATTTATGTCATAACTTAAGTATATGCGTAATAACCAATCATTTCAACATTATATAGTAGAACATGGGGGATTCTGCCAATACAAATCTACATAAGTTGCGGTTGCAAACAAATGTAAATTTGCACAAAAAAACGAATAGCCTGGTCCATTATTCACCTTAGAGCTATCCGCTTATCATTGTTATTCTATTCCAGATTATCAATCAGCCAAACTCAACATTTCTACTGCTTGATTCAAGCTTTCTGCAAAAAAAATGTCTTTTCCTTTATTACACTCATATATGAAATCATGTAATGGCTTGCTTGTATACTTTGAAAAGTCACCTATAATAGCCAGCTTGGTATTGTAGTTAATAAATTTTTGTAGAACTTCACCTGCAATGCCGCTGCTAAGTTTGAAGAACCCCTCTGCTATAGCTTTTTTGTCTAATATTATCTTATTGCAGTTTTTCTCATAATATACTGTTGCTATAAGGTCGAGAGCCGACTGTGGGTCTGTTATCAAAACATCTTCACTCTCAATATATATAAGGGAATTGTTTTTCCCTAATAATGTATAGTTCATTGTTTGAATATCTCCTTCTCTATTAATTATTTCAAACATCCTACCCTGCTTTGATGTATTTTGAAGGTTTGTTATTATTAATCAAAATTCCTCATTTTTC